>JAITWF010000143.1 GCA_031285415.1 Deferribacteraceae bacterium | reverse complement strand
ACACCCTCCCCTTGAGGGAGGGTCGAAACATATAATGTTTCGGGGAGGGGTTGCATGCACCCCCCACCGAATTCGGGCGGGCTGACCCCGCCCCTACATTCGACTCCCCCTCAAGGGGGGAGTGTTGGTGCATTACTGCTTCAGATGCACCAACCCACTGCCAAAGTTTGACACTTTATATGCGGTTGAGATCTTATTAATATTCTCAGAGTGTCCAAGGTATAGATAGCCTGGTGTGTTGAGACAGTTATAAAACATATCTATAACCTTCTTTTTGCCATCCATATCGAAGGATATAAGCACATTTCGGCAGAAGATAATATCAAACTTGCCCATCTGTGCGCCGATCGTTGGGGCGGTGAGGTTGCCCACATTAAACTTTACCTTCTGCTTTATATCGGCGTTCAGCGAGAATATCAGCTGATTTTGAGAGAAGTATGTCGGTTGAAAAGTTGGCGGTAGCCCTCTGAACGACATTGATTTGTAGTCACCTTTTTTGGCAAACTCCACCACGTCAGAGTTGATATCTGTGCCGCATATCTCGATATTCGCCTTATTATAAAGCCCAGCCTCCTTGATAAGTATCGCAAGGGAGTACGGTTCTTCGCCAGTCGAACATGCCGCAGACCAGATCCGTATATTCTTCTTGCCAGCTGCAATCAGCTCTGGCAGCGTTTTTGATACGAGGTGATCCATCTGTGGGCGTTCACGCAAGAAGTACGTCTCGTTGATCGTTACGAGATTGATCAGTACGTCCATCTCTTTGCGGCGGTTGTTGTCGTATTTCAGGTAGTAGATATAATCTTTAAAGCTCTTAAAGTTCAGCTCGTTAAGCCTTTTTGAGAGACGATTTTCAAGAAGATACTTCTTCGACTCCACAAAGGCGATAGCGCTCGTTTTGTAGATTATATCTCTCAATTCCAAAAATTCTTCATCTTTTATCTTAATAGTATTGCTTAACATTTTTATATACCCAAAATTGACGCAATCTTTTCTTGAATGTATCGATTGCTATCGGCACTTTTTATCGCTGCCAATACGCCTCTATACCCATCTGGCTTCTCGTTATCGATGATTTCGACAGCTTTATATCGCACTAGCCAGCTGGAATCTTTCGACGCTAAAACCTTCGCCTCCGTGAGTCCACGAGCGGCATTTGATCTATAGAGCGATGATAGTGCCTCTTTTCGTACATCTTCATTAGAGTCTGTAAGGCGTGCTACAAGGAACTCTTCACCATCTTCACAGCTACCGAGCGCCTCTATTATAGCAAGTTTAACATTTGCCTCTGTTTGAGAGTAGATCTCTTTGAGGTATTTAGCAGATTCGCTGCTGCACTGCTTTCCTAGAGCTTTAACTGCAAAGTAGCTCACCCAGCTGTCCGCCGAGGAGACCTTCTTCAAGACCTCTGCGTCGTGTCCTCTAAGCCCTGTGCGCTCAAGCCCTGCCGCCGCTGCCTCCTGCACACCCATAGAGTTATCGTTTAGAAGTGAGATAAGTGTTTCTGTTACCTCTGCTTTATTAAAGAATGCAAGGCGACGCACCATGAATGGGCGAGCCGAGTCAACTTTTTCAGCCTGCAACATCTCTGAAAGGATCTGATACGCCTCGTCGCCGTTGATTAGCGATAGTGTGCCAGCGATCACCATGCGAAGATCGGGGTTGCTGCTCTTGCCAAGGTTTTTCAGCCGTGCAGGATCGTTATCTTCGCTAAGAAGGGCGATTGAGGCACCACTTGCCTCTGATACATCGTTGTAAGGTGATTCGATAAATGTATAGAATCTCTCCTTTGACTCCATATCGCCAAGCCAGCCCAATACCAGGATCGACGCCTTGACAACATTTGGATATGTGCTATCAAGCCCAGAGCGAAGTGCCTCGAGGGCGGTGTTATCTTGAGCTTTGCCGATCGTAAGTATCGAAAACTCTTTAACGATAGAGTCTTCGGAGCTTATCCCCTTCAAGAGGGCATCTTTATATTCGTCAGAGTAGTTTGATGACATGTAATCGCTGATATCATCTGCATATTCAGGCGAGTGGAACATGTCGATCAATATATCCACGGAGTAGCTGCCGTAATCACTTTCGATAATGAAGAACTGCACAAGGTTTGACATCTCAAGAGCCTGTAGCACCCCTTCATTTACATTTAAGAGGTATGTGGCTGCATTTTTGCCATTTGCAGCTTTTTTAAGAGCGAGGATCTGCGCCAAAAGCTCGCTTCGGATGTAAAATAGATTTTTAAGATCTATTCGCACTTCGGTGATCGCCTGATCGGATCTTAATGTCGCAAATATATCGTCAAAATCTTTCTTGGACGCATCAGGATTGATGACTATATAGGCTTTGCGGTCGGTAATCTTAATCGTTACGTTCATGATCACTCCAATGCAGATTTCTGCGTATCGTATATTTTGAATATCTTATCAAGCCCTGTAAATGAGAACATCTCACGAATATCTTTAGACATTTCGCACAAACGGATCTCTTTTTTGATCTTGTTTGCATTTTTCAGGAGGTCGATAATCTCTCTCAACCCGGAGCTGTTTAGGTATACAACATCTTTGAATGAGACAACAAAGGTGTTGGCACTATTAAACATAGCAGTTATGGCTTCTTTATACTCGTTGCCTGTTTTGGCGTTGACTTCGCCGCTGAGAAAGACTACCTGTTTCCCACTCTTCATTTCAGTAACCATATGCAACTCCTTGATATATTTGAAAATTATTTTTAAACTAAAAATAATTTCATACGAGCTTAATTAGTATCCTCACTATAACTTGTTTTTGTCTTTTTTACCACTAAAATCGTAACATCATCATCGAAAGGTAGGTTCATTGTGAAGCTTTTTACATCCGACATTATCTCATTTATAATCCTATCGCACGATGAGGTTGAGTACATCATCAGACGGCTGATCACCCGATCAAGCCCATACTGCTCACGCTTGGCGTTCATCGCCTCCACAAGACCATCGGTGTACATAAAGAGTATATCATCTTCATCCAATACTAAACTCTTCTCCTCAAACTCTACATTGGGGAAGGTGCCGAGGAACATCCCATTCGCCGTCAGCGTGCGCACCATCATCTCCGATTTATCGAAGTGCAGCATAGGGTTGTGCCCTGCACTGGCAAAGTTTAGCTTAGAGGTGGCAGGATCCATTACCGTATAGAACATCGTTACGAAATCTCTTGTGTGAATATTATCGCACAGGATCTCATTCATCATATTGAGGGCGTCGGAGGATGATATCACATCGTACGTATACGAGCGCATGATCGCCCTTGCCATAGCCATAATAACAGCGGCTGGCGTTCCATGCCCCGAAACGTCGGCTACTGTCAATCCTAAATATCCGTTGCTCATCTCGATACAGTCGTAGTAGTCGCCGCCAGCCTGTTCGGCAGGGGTGTAGAATGCGCCAAACTCAAATCCGTCGATCATAGGAAGATGTTCTGGCAGCAAACTCTTCTGCAACTCTCCAACCTGATGTAGCTCTTCGTCGATACGATTCTGCGCCACTTTCAGGTCGTCGTTCATCCGCAGGAGGTCTTTATTGAGAAGCTCCATCTGTCTCTGCTTCTCTCGAACCTCCTCCTGTGAGTTGCGGATCTCGTTGATAAGGCGTATCTCCCGAGTGGTATCACGCACACTTTCAACTATATAGTCCATATACGGCTCAAATGTAACGGTTACACTCTTGTCGCCCATCTCTCTAGGGGATTTTGTGATCCGCATATTATCGTAAGGGCAACTATTGCAAGGTCTATCGTTATTGTATACGTGGTAACAGCGTGTCAGCTTGTGTTTTGAGACAGAGCTTGCATGATTCTTTAGTATGCTATTCACAACTACTATATTATAATCTCTATCGGCTACGAGTAGCCCATATCCGAGGCTGTTTATTACATTATTTAAGAAGTCGTAGCTCCCCTTGATCTGCCCACGCTGTAGCTGGGTGGTCACCTGGATCGCTCTCATCTCCTTCATCTGGTGGCGTGCACGCTCATTCTCTTTGTACATCTCTGTAACGTCGGTCAACACTTCAAGATATAGCCCCGATTCAGGGGAGGTTATGGAGGAGGTGTAGAAGAGTCTATCGCCGTTATGCGCTATCAGATCGTGAAAAAGTTTGCACTCGTCGCTACCCTTTAGCCCCTTTATAGGGCAGTTAGGGCAGGGGGAGCCTCTTCCAACGAACTCTTTGTAGCACAACGTGCCGATACTTTCGGAGGTGGTTTTGCCAGTAATAACGGATATCTGAGGCGACACGTATGTGACCTCGTATGAGTCATTCACTGCAAATACAAGCTCTTTCATACTCTGTACAACTATATTCGCATCCATTAAACAGCACTCCTTACATCCAATCATTTTAAAAGACATCGCAATATTTAGCAAGCACTTTTACGGCGACTATATCAATAACACCGCCACAACTACAATATGTTCCCTGTAGGGGCGAGGTCAGCTCGCCCATTGTTGCATTATGGTTAATGGGTGGGCTAACCCCACCCCTACATTTCTTGGCGGTGTTATTGATATAGTTTCCGACCTTTTACTTGTGTTATATTGGTAATGTGTTATGATGTGTAATCAAAATAATGTTTATAGGGTGTGTAATGTACAAACGATTAATGATTTTAATGCTTCTACTTGCGGTGTCGCTCGTTGCCTGCAAAAAGAATGTTGCCAACGCTCCTCAAGAGTCCGATGTGACTGGAATGAGGATGTCGCTCCCACCATTTACCACAACAGACTTCACATTTCAGCTAACAAAGATTTTGGATACAGAGCGTAATAACGTTATCTCTCCACTCTCTGCTGCAATGGCTATGGGGCTTGTGGCGAACGGTGCAGATGGTGAAACGTTGAAGGGGTTTGAAAAGCTCTTTAACGTTAGCATAACCGATGTGAACGACTACTATTCGCAGCTACTCGGTG
>JAITWF010000071.1 GCA_031285415.1 Deferribacteraceae bacterium | reverse complement strand
CTCGCACCTCTAGATCATCAGCCCTCGCCTCCAAGGCGACAGGCTTTCCGATAGCATATATCTCTGCAAAGCTCGCTGTGGGGTATACCCTTGACGAGCTTCCACACTATCAGTTTGGTACATTAGATAAATATATTCCTACAGGCGATTATACCGTTATAAAGTTTGCTCGCTGGGCGTTTGATAAATTTAAGGGTGAGAAAGATATACTAGGCACGCAGATGAAGGCTGTCGGCGAGGTTCTCTCTATCGGGCATACGTTTAAAGAGGGATTTCTAAAGGCGATACGCTCCCTCGAAAATGGCAGATTCGGCTTAGGTGCCGCTATTTACCAGAAGAAGAGCGTAGAGGAGCTTCTTGCTCTCCTATGGGCGCCGTCATCTGAGCGGATGTGGATAATATACGAGGCTATGCGCAAAGGGGTCTCCGTGCAGCAGATTCACGACCTAACCAAGATTAAGCCGTACTTCCTAGAGGAGATGAAGCAGATCCTTGATCTCGAGACAGAGTTTGCGACATATACTATAGATAAACTACCTGATGAGCTACTCAAGAAAGCAAAAGAGTATAACTTCTCCGATAAATATCTGGCGGATCTGCTCAAGACACCTGAAACAAAGGTGAGAGCAAGACGTGAAGCGATAAACCTCTTCCCAGCATTCAAAGCTGTGCCTGTAAGTGGTGTAAAGCCATTATCTCATGGGCATGTTCCAGAGTACTACTACTCTACATACCACCCAAATATAGGGCTTAATCCGCAGGTAACCGCTAACCCTGATAAAAAGAGGGGGATGGTGCTTGGTGGTGGGCCTAACAGGATCGGTCAGGGGATCGAGTTCGACTACTGCTGCGTTCATGCCGCTATGGCGTTGAAGAGCGAGGGGTACGAAACGATCATGATAAACTGCAACCCTGAAACAGTCTCTACCGACTACGATACCTCCGATAGGCTCTACTTTGAGCCGCTGACGGTGGAGGATGTATATGAGGTAGATCGCCGTGAACATCCAGATGGTGCTATCGTGCAGTTTGGTGGGCAGACGCCGCTAAATATCGCTGATATATTAGAGAGATCAGGCGTTAATATTATGGGTACGAAACCATCCGTTATCGCTACAGCCGAGGACAGAGATCTATTCAATCGGATGATGGAGAAGTTGCAGATTAAGATGCCAAAATCTGGTATGGCTGTGACTATCGACGAGGCGCTTGCGCTTGCTCGTGAGATCGGGTATCCGCTGATGGTGCGCCCATCGTACGTGCTTGGCGGCAAGGGAATGCGGATCGTTTATGACGATGAGTCGCTTAGAATGTATATCGCAGAGGCTACGGATATCACGGCGGAGCGTCCAGTATTGGTAGATAAATTCCTCTCTAGTGCGCTAGAGTGCGAGGCAGACGCCCTTTGCGACGGCGTAGAGGTGTTTGTGCCTGCTATTATGGAGCATATCGAGGAGGCAGGGATCCACTCAGGCGACTCCGCCGCAATTATCCCCCCTAAGGTGCTGACAGCGGCACAGCAGGATGAGATCTACGACTATATGAAGCGGATCGCCCTTGAGATGGATGTGAAGGGGCTTATAAATGTGCAGTTTGCAGTCGCCGATGGCGAGATCTATATCCTGGAGGCAAATCCTAGAGCCTCTAGAACGGTGCCGCTAGTGTCGAAGGTGTGCGGTGTGCCGATGGCGAAGCTTGCTACAAAGGTGATGACAGGTAGAAAGATCTCCGAATTCAACCTAAAACGTGTGGTTCCACCATTCTATGCAGTCAAAGAGGTGGTAATGCCATTTAATAAGTTCACCGATACCGACCCCCTTCTTGGCCCTGAGATGAAGTCTACTGGTGAGGTTATGGGGATTGCACCGACGCTCTCCTCTGCGGTGTATAGAGCTGTGGAGGCGGCAGGGCAGCCGCTACCGAAATCGGGTACAGTCCTTATCTCTCTTGATAAGAAGGACGCAGTAGCACTTGAGATCGTAAAGGGGTACAAAGAGGCAGGCTTTACAGTATACGCTACCGCTGGCACTCACGCATTCTTTAAGGAGAATGGGATTGAGACGGAGTTTATATATAAAGAGAATGAGGGGCGACCAAATATCTCGGATATGCTGATAAATAGCAAGATAGATATAGTTGTGAATACCCCTGGCGGAAGGAAGAGCTGGAAGGATGGAATAACGCTGCGTATGCTTGCGATACAGCATAACGTTCCATATATGACGACGCTCTCTGGTGCGCTAGCGGCTATTAATGGTATACTTGCAGAGAAGAGTTGCCAGTACGAACCGAAGTCGCTGCAAGAGTACCAAGAGATGTTGGGTGAAAAATCGTTATATTAGCGCACTGCGTTGTTGTTTGAAAAAAATCCAATCCTCATGTACGTCTTATGTACACATCGGATTGTATTTTTTCAAGCCGCCTAGCATTGCATCTAATCTAACGATTTTTATGTGCGCTGCAAATCACGTCATTGCGGACTTGATCCGCAATCCAGTAATAGATATGGAGTAGATATGATTAAATATTTGATAAGCAAATTCATAGGCTCTTGGCATGAAAGATATATTAAAAAACAGATGCCTTTAGTCGCCAACGTAAACCGTTTGGAGGCGAGCTTCTCTGCCCTGCCAGACGAGGAGCTATGGGATAAAACTATCGAGTTTCGTGAACGGCTTGCCGATGGCGAAGATCTGAACGATATAATGCCAGAGGCATTTGCTGCTGTGCGAGAGACCTCCAGACGACTAATGGGTATGCGTCACTACGACGTTCAGCTTCTTGGCGGATATGTGCTGCACTCGGGGCAGATCTCGGAGATGAAAACTGGTGAGGGTAAAACGCTCGTTGCGACGCTCGCTCTATATCTCAACGCTCTTGAGGGGAAGGGTGCGCACCTCGTCACAGTAAACGACTATCTGGCAAAGCGTGACGCCATGTGGATGTCCCCTATATATATGAAGCTGGGGCTTACCGTCGGTATTATTCAGAACGATAAGAGTAAACGAGTTATATGGGACGATGAGGCAAAGGGTACCGTTACAACGGAAGATGTCTCTAGAAAAGAGGCGTACGACTGCGATATCACATACGGCACCAACAATGAGTACGGATTCGACTATCTGCGAGACAATATGAAGTACGAGCAGGGATCGTTTGTGCAGAGGGAGCTAAACTTTGCAATCGTGGATGAGGTCGATAGTATCCTGATCGACGAGGCGAGAACTCCTCTTATCATCTCAGGGCCTACCGACGAATCGACCGATAAATATTATAATATCAACAACGTTGTAAAACATCTAAAGAGAGATGTTCACTATACATTAGATGAGAAACGCCGTGCTGCTACACTAAACGATGAGGGGATCAACTACGTTGAGCGTGAACTCAAGATCAGCAATATCTTCGACGTTGTAAACGTTGATACACTGCACTTTGTCAATAATGCACTTAAATCGCACGCAGTATTTAAGCTGGATGTAGACTATGTGGTGCAAAATGATCAGGTGATCATTGTAGATGAGTTCACTGGTCGTATGATGCAGGGCAGACGCTTCTCTGACGGTCTTCATCAGGCTCTTGAGGCTAAAGAGGGGGTGAAGATTCAGAATGAGAACCAGACCCTCGCCTCGATCACCTTTCAGAACTACTTCCGCATGTACAAAAAGCTTGCAGGGATGACCGGTACAGCACTGACAGAGGCGGAGGAGTTTCGCCAGATCTATAAATTGAATGTAATACCGATCCCAACTCACCGCCAGATGGTAAGAAAGGATCAGCCCGATATGATCTACCGCACAGCGGAGGAGAAGTACGCAGCTATCGCTAAAGAGATCGAGAGGCTTCATAAAAAGGGGCAGCCAGTCCTTGTAGGAACTGTGTCGATCGAAAAATCGGAGCTTCTATCAAGATTCCTCACAAAGATGAAGGTGCCACACGATGTACTGAACGCCAAAAATCACGAGCGAGAGGCGTCGATCGTAGAGGGCGCAGGGCGTAAAGGGGCTGTGACTATCGCTACAAACATGGCAGGGCGTGGTACCGATATTAAGCTGGGCGAAGGGGTCGCAGAGCTTGGCGGTCTATATATCCTCGGTACAGAGCGTCACGAATCGAGACGTATCGATAATCAGCTTCGAGGCCGATCTGGCCGTCAGGGCGACCCAGGGGAAAGCCGCTTCTACCTCAGTATGGAAGATGATCTTATGAGAATCTTTGGCGCAGAGAAGATCAGAGGGATTATGGACAGGCTCGGCATGGCAGACGGAGAGCCGATCGAGCATAACCTGATCTCAAAGGCTATCGAAGGGGCGCAGAAGAAGGTAGAGGCTATGCACTTTGAGGTGCGTAAACACCTTCTGGAGTACGATAACGTTGCCAATCAACAAAGGCAGGTGATCTACGGACTACGCAGAAATATCCTATCCGGTGGCGATATACAGTCGATCATGGAGGAGTTTGCAGAGTATACCTGCGACGATCTCTATACCGAATACGTTAGCGTTGCAAAGGATAATGAATCGTTCAGTACAGAGGCAGCAAAGCTATTGGGCGCAGAGGTAGATCTCTCTGACGTGCGGCAAGATGACTCTGCCACATACAAGAATACGTTCGTATCGACGCTATCTAATAGAATGACAGAGCGCAAAGAGGAGCTAGGTGAGCATTTCGACGGATTAGGTCGGTTTGTGCTTATCAACGTGATCGACTCTCGCTGGAAGGAGCATCTATTGCAGATGGACTACCTGCGTGATAGCGTCGGACTTAGAGGGTACGGTCAGAAAGATCCGCTGGTGGAGTATAAGAAGGAGTCGTTTGGACTCTTCACCGATATGTACGCACGAGTTCAGCGAGAATCACTCGATATTATCATGCATGTGCAGCTAAAGCAGGGCGCAGCACTGAATGCAAAGCGGCAAGAGCAGCGCAAAGTGCAGGAGAGCCGTGGAGAGACAGCAGGCAAAGAACCTCAGAAGGTTGAGCCAATGCGCCGCACACAGCCAAAGGTCGGCAGAAACGACCCATGCCCATGCGGTAGCGGCAAGAAGTTTAAGAACTGCCACGGGGCAAGTTGATTAGAAGGGAAAAGCAATTACGTCACTGCGGACTCGATCCGCAGTCCAGAATAGGAATTATATGTTGACCTTTATTACACTCTTTCTCTCTGGCTGTATCGTCGGGCTAGCAGGGGCATTTTTGGGGATCGGCGGCGGCGTTATAATTATTCCACTGCTGACAGTCGTGTTCAACTATCCTGTGCATGAGGCGGTCGCTACGTCACTTGCGATAGTGGTGGCAAATAGCGTCTCCGCCTCGTCGAAGTACCTTAAATCGGGGATAGCAAACCTGCCATTGGCATTTTTAGTGGCGATCTTTACCGTCGCTGGCTCGATCACTGGCGGTATTATAAGTGTAAATACATCAGCAAAGGTGCTTTATATCACACTTGCGTGCGCACAGTTTCTCACATTGGCGTTAATGCTTGCAAAACCTAGGCTCATGAAGATGGCAAAGCCGAAAACTAGCGGCGGCGCCTTTCAGGCTGAGTATCACGATACATCGCTAGGGCAGACGACGAAATATGGGGTGTATCATATACCCTCACTCTGCGGTATCTCTGGCGTTACAGGCACCCTTTCGGGGCTTGTCGGGATCGGCGGCGGCGTGATGATCGTGCCGATAATGAATATCTTCTCGGGAATTCCTATCAAGGCGGCAGTGGCAACAAGCTCATTTATAATGGGGTTTACCGCTGGCGGAGGGGCGATAGTGTTCTTCTTGAGCGGCTATACACGGCCAGAGACGATCGCCGCAATGGTGCCAGGGATCTTCCTTGCATCGCACTTCGCCGCAGGATATATGCACAAAGTCAATGGAGAAAAGCTCTATAAAGGGTTTATGCTCTTCCTCTTCGTCGTGGCATGCCAGATGATGTATCGAGGGATATCGCAGTAGAGGGCAATTATGCTATTGCAATTTTTGTGAATATATATTAAAAGATAGTCTCTTCAGATGCGGGTGTAGCTCACCTGGTAGAGCGACAGCTTCCCAAGCTGTAGGTAGCGGGTTCGAGCCCCGTCACCCGCTTAATTGAATTTACGGCGTTTTTTATTACGCCTATCCATCATCTGTCAAAGAATTTTGCCCCCTATTTGCCCCTAAATAGAACATTGGGAATCGTAGCGATCTGTTTTTTAAACTCATTCATTGCATTTGAAAAATCATCCCAAGCTATATTAAATTGTTCCAGAGAATTAAAGTTCTCTGGGTTCTTCCTATATAAAAACCAATATTTAACTATTTCGTGACGCTTTGCGTCAACATAATTATAAGACGCAGTTAGTTGAGGGATATAAATCGCTATCAACATATTCATGCGATCAGGTTGTGGCTTTAGTTCCTCATCTGTTTTTATACACAATTCGAGAACTTGTTTGACAGAAAGCTCTCCTTTCATACCTCTTAAATGATTCATATTAACAATATCTATACTTTTTTCCCACACACTAACTTGCAAATATAATTCCTCTGCTTTTACGATTAGCAAGTCTTTTTCTTTTTGTGCCAACTCGACTTTCAGTCGTTTATTTTCAAAAAAGTTTGTCAATACTGTAGTTACAAAAGATGCAAAAATAGCTATTGCACCGCCAGCTAAAACTTCTTTCATTTAGCACCTCATGCTCTCTCGCTATCCAATATCCCCATACATCGCTCTTCAAGATCGACTATGTTCATTTTAAGACCATTTCTATATTTTTCTATCGGATAACCCCAGATCATAGTCATTATTGCTAGTGGGATGGAGATAGTTGCAAGTGTAGGCATAAATATTGTAAGAACAAGCAGAAGATAAACTGGCAGGGCAACCGCTCCAAGTTTGGCGTTTAGTATATCGAAAAGCAGTCTGTTATAATCCTTAGGGTCAAGTTTTTCGATCCCTTCGACACCATCATCAATATCTATCTCTATAAAGTCCTTATAACGTGCCATTCTTAGAATATACCACTGCAAAACTTGCTCCTTTTCGTTCCGAAAGGAATTAGTGACAATAATGCGACCGACCATTGCAAGATAGCCTTTAAAGAACCGTTTTATATGCTTCATTTCTCCCCCAGTAGCTCAGAAACGAACTTCAACGAGCTGGCGATCTCGGCTTTAATCGTTGGATAGTCCGATATTGTAGATTGTCTATAATGTTCGTAGTAGTAGGTAATTATTCGTGCCTTGCGCTGTGGCACTTCTGAATGTAGTAGCTCATCCACAGCGATAACAACCGATTCCAATAGGCTTGGGTTATAGGAGAGTGCTGATACACCTTTTTTGTAAAGGTTGCTACCGTCTTTAAAGATCGCCCCCTCTCCGCTCTTTAGCCAATCAATATTTACACCATACATAATGCTGATGTTATTTAATATACTCAGCTGTGGCGCAATTTTTTCACCCTCTATGCGTGCCAACTTGTTTTGCGTAAGCCCTAACTTGTCAGCAAAAGCACGCTGACTAAAACCTATCAAGTGTCGTATATATTTTATTCGTTCGTTGTTACTCATAATATAATTAATACAATCTTCTATAAAATAATACAATAGATATTGACATCTCGAGTTTAATACTATAGGAATATATCAAATTAGAGTTATTTTGAGTTATATTGATATAGAATGTGGAGGTCGATATGTCACAGCTAGACACACTGATAAAGGAAGTTGCCCTTGAAACCGTTCGGGAGGAGATGAGCGGTCTGAAAAACGCAATAAGTCAGCTCCCTGATCTAATCGTTGATAGAATGAAGCTGTCTTATGCCCCTGATGATATTTTAAATACTGTTCAGGTGGCGGAGTATCTCGGCTACTCCTCTCAAACTATTACAAATTGGCGCAACAAGGGGATAAACCTGACATATCACCTGCAAGATGAAAAGGTGCGATACCTATTTGCAGATGTAAAAGCCTTTAAAGATAGTATGCTCGGCAAAAAGATAACTCCGAGACGCTGACATGGGCTTTTTACGAGGCACAACGGTTGATCGGGCTGGCAAGTATTACTATGAGAAGGATATTATCACCGCTCCCGATGGCAAGGGGGCAAACTCTGAATGGTATGGCAAGATTGCGGTTGATTTAGGATTGGAGGGGCGAGTTGAAAGAGATCGCTTTAATTCCATTATCAGAGGCGATCTATTGGAGACCAAACAGAGAGATCATCGTGCTGGCATAGACTTCACCCTATCCCCGCCGAAGTCCGTTAGCCTTATGGCGTTGCACTATGGCGATAATCGCCTTATTGAGGCGCAGAAAGCCGCCGTTAATGCTACATTAAAGTATATCGAAGACAATTTTATGCAGTATCGATATACGGAATTGGGGCATACCATCACAGTGCCCGCTGATAAAATGCTTGCGGCGACCTTCATGCACTCTACCAGCCGAGCAAATGATCCGCAGTTGCATACTCATGCTATCATTATGAATCTCGTTGATACAGAAAACGGCTACAGGGCATTATCCAACGAGCTTTTATACGAGAATCAGGCGTTAATTAATAACATCTATCAAAATTATATGGCGCACAACGTTCAAGAGCTTGGTTATAAGATAAAACAGTATAGCAACAAGTTTGAGATAGATGGTGTGTCGAAAGAGGCGATAAAGCTCTTCTCTAAACGCACTGAATCGATAGAAGAGCGGGCGGGGGAATTATATGAGAAAATGCCTCATCTGCACGAGGCAGAGCTTCGGGATATGGCAAATTTCGACACCCGTGAGGGTAAAGTTTATATCCCCGAAGAGGTGCTCCGTAGTCGTTGGGAGAGCGAATTTGCAAAAGATGAACTCTATAAGAATCCATCAAAATCAATAGATATTGGCTTATCACACGATACAATGCTCGATAAAGCAATAGAGACGCTTGCAAAGTCCGAAATGAGTTTTAGCACGAATCAACTTTTAAGCACTATTCTTTCACAGAATCGTGGCAAAATCAAGCTCGAAGAGGCACAAGCCCGTATTAAATCTAGCATTAGCAAAGATATTATCGAGATCGCCCCTGCCGTCTACTCCACCCCTGCCCTTATTGAGTTGGAGAATAAGATTGTTGCTAATGTTAAAATAGGCAGAAATAGCAAGAGTGCACTGCTTCCAAACGCAACTGACCATATAAACCAATGTAAGACGTTGACTTTAGGGCAAAAGCGGTGCTTGGAGCATATCTTGACAACGACTGACCGTGTGTCCGTTGTGCAGGGCGACGCTGGCACAGGCAAGACGTTTGTGATCGATAAACTTCGTGAAACACTGGAGGTGCACAATATAGATATGCCGTTGCGAGGTGTCGGGTTCACTGGCAAGGCGGCGCAGGAGCTAGCAACCGCCGCAAAGATAGAGACATCGACGATCGCCTCATATCTGAATAAATCGTCACACAGGGAGGAGATTCTGATTGTAGATGAAAGCTCAATGGTGTCAAGCGTCGATATGCTGAAACTCCTTGAAAGTGCGAGAAATAACCGAATTATCTTTGTTGGTGATGGCAAGCAGCTCCCAGCGATCGGTGCAGGGAAGATGTTTAAGGAGCTACAGCGTGAAAATATCGTCCAAACAGTTGAAATGAAAGATGTTTTAAGGCAAAAGACCGAGCTTGCAAAGGCGGTCGTCTCAAATATCAGCAGTTATCAAGAGGGGCGAAATAGCAAGGGGCTTGCAAAGGCTATAGAGCTACTTGCCAAAAATGAGTGCGTCAAGCTGTGTGACGATCTATTTGCTATAAACTCCGCCGCTCTAGCAGAGTATAAGAGCAACTCTGATGCGATTATCCTTACAAGCACACGAGCGGAGAAGCACCTAATCAATGCCGCTATACGGCGTAATATTCATGCGGATAAAGAATCTACAACGTTTATGATTAGAGAAAGCCGAGATTCATCTAGCTTTGCGACCGATTATCAGCTGAACGACATCGTTTATCATAAAAATAAAAGTCATATTGTGCGAAAAGTGGACGAGGAGAGGAATATCATAACTATCTCGTGCAAGGGCAAGAGTGTAATGGTAAATACGATGAGTGCTGACTTGCCGATCTATCGGGAGGCGGAGCGTCAGTTTACCGCTGGCGAGAAGATTATATTTCTTAAAAATGATTACGGCTTGAAGGTTCAAAATGGTCTTGTTGGCACGGTTGAAAAGATCGACCAGAGCGGTAACTTTTTTGTGAACGTAAACGATCAGCAGAGGATATTTAATATCAAAGATTATCCATACATTGATTATGCGTATGCGCAGACGATAACAAAGTCACAGGGGGCAACGTATGACAAAGCTGTGCTCGTTGGCAGTAACATCACCACAGAGGCATTTTATACCGCCGCTAGTCGTTGCAAGAGCGAATTTAAAATTATTACATCTGACTTAGATAGGCTCACTGCATCTATCCATCGGGAGCAGGAAAAAACGTCAACTAGGTCTGTGCAGGATAGCGCAAAAGGCAGTGAAAAAGTGCGGGATTTTGAGCGGTAGCAAAAGCAGGGTAGAGGAAGGACACTCTACGCAACTAAAGTTGCCCAGAGTGCCCATAAATCAAGGCGGTGTTGTGCTACATCTGTGCTACCGAATCTCGCTGAGTATTATTGAAATATAGCAAAAAGCATTGTCGCACAGTGTAGCACAAAGAGGAGGATTTTGTGTCGCTAAAAAATAAGTCAAAAGATGTTCATTTTCGCACAACACCGTCACGATTTATACTCATAACAGAGTATGCTAAACGGCACAATATAACTGTGTCCAAAGTGATGGATTTGGCTTTCGATAAACTGCTAAATGACACCAAAAAAGAAGACGATAATGACCGTGATATGCAGATGCTAAATGCGTTAATGGTTCTCAATCGCAAGGTTGACGAGATGATAGATTTAACCGCCAATACGAAAGAACGTGATAAAGCATTTTATGCTAGACTTAACCTTTTAAAGGTTGGATTTGTCATCGCTTTCCCTGATAAAAAGGCAGAACTTGAACGAGTTTTGCAGATAGAGAGGAAATCTGCAGAAATAAAGCAATAAATTCTATTTCTTCATAAATTTGAACTAGCAGGGTGAAGCTTTTAGTTTAGAACAATAATTTCACTCTCAGCGAATAAGCTGCTTGCGATATTTTCTTGTGCCATGTCTGCATAAAGAACTATAGCTAAACTCTTCTTTGCCCGTGTACAGATAACATAAAGAAGTCGTAATGTGCTGTCATTTGCACTGCCATTTAAAAATAATTGTGCATGGTTATAAGTGTTCCAGTTAGATTCATTATCAACTATTGCCATAACACGATCAAACTGCAATCCTTTCACGCCATGATGTGTTCTGAAGTCAGATGTTTCATTTACATATTTTGAATATGGGATTATTTGTGAAAATTTTGTTGCAAAGAATGAAGCAAACCGCTCAGATTCCTCATTGTATTTTCGCGGTATTTCAAAGATACCGCCTTCGCGAACGATTTTAACTATTGCCTCAAATGTTATATCGGGATTATTGGCGTATGATTCTCTGATTTTATTTACATTGTTCTTTATCTTTTCCAAACGTTCTTTATCAGCCTTCTTGAATAAATCCTTATTATTTTTCTTTGTTATCTTTGCTATTTCAAATGGGTTTTCCGTTTGAACTAATGGCATTATAAAATTAGCAAACCAATTTATATCTGCAGATGAACCATCTTTGATACTATCAAATTCTTTTAAGTCTTTTAGTGAATCCCACATTTCTACATATTCGAGCCGTATCGCCGCCATTCGGTGTTCTAAAACAAGCGTAGCACCCTCTTCATTTTCCCACATATCTTTTTTCCATAAAGTGTCGCCTGTAATTTCTGCCATCTTCTCTTTAATTTGTTGTTCGGCGACAGCTTTGTTTACTTTTGTGGGCACAATGAATAACCGAATAACTCCTGTTCCGTTTGTATCAACAGCAGTTTGAGTGGGCGTATCATCAATTAGACTACCGATTTTATTCGCTAATTCAATAATGCGGCTACCAGAGCGATGATTTATTGGTTTGGATGGTGTTAAAAAATTTAGAGCAATGCAGGTTGCTCCTAAATCATCTTTTCCGCCGCCATAGATGCGCTGTTTAGTATCGCCAAGCAATCCTAATGAGAATGAACTGCTGTGAGACTGTTGTGTGAATAGAAACGCTTCCATCAAATCTTTATTTGTGTCTTGACTTTCGTCGATCAGCAGAATAGGGAATCGCTGGATAAGTATTTTTGCCATTAATGACTTTTCTTTAAGAAATGATGCACAGATCCCTAATACTTCAGAATGAGAAAGGGAATCTTTGTTAGAATTTACTGCACTCGGAGTTGGGTCGTAATTAAAATGCTTTATCGTATCCAGCACTTCTAGGCGTTGTCTTTTTTTAGCAATAGAATCAGTTAGATTATCTATTGTTGTTTGCTTTGTTCTGGGGTTTAACCGTTTGCGTTCCAGCTCGTCTTCTTTTTCTTCTATGTCGGATGTTAATTTGACTCTTAACCATTCCTTTATATCTATATCAAACCCTTTGATAAGTTCCCATGCAAAACTATGGATTGTTGAAATAGCAAATAGTGGATTATGTTGAATTCGCCCCTTGATTTCATTTGCAGCGGCGTTGGTGAAAGTAATAACAGCAACACGTTTGCCAAGCAGTAGTAACGTGTCACCGATTGTTTCTTTTATATGTTCAAGTGCATTTTTTAGTGAACGAGTTTTTCCTGATCCTGCTCCAGCAAATAGGAAGAAGCTTTTTGGATTATCTAGTGATAGGCACTCTGCAATAGTTTTGTCTGCTGGTGTTTCAAATGATTTTATCATTGTCATCTCCCGCAGTTTCTGCTAGTGACTTCTGTTCCAATTTGTCCTGCAAAATGCTATT
>JAITWF010000013.1 GCA_031285415.1 Deferribacteraceae bacterium | reverse complement strand
AGTGGCTACACCTTGCCTTATTAATGGCAATACTACATATTTTGACAAATGTCAACAAAATTATTAAAGCAATTAACACACCGTCATCAAAAGTTCGCTACAATCTCCAGCGCCCTCTCTACAACTTTATCCATATCGTAATATTTATACTCCCCTAGCCGTCCAGCGAAGATCAGATTCGGTATCTTTTGGGCTTCCGCTAAATATCGCTGATAGATCTGCCTATTTTCATCCTGCATTATTGGATAGAGTGGCTCATTCTCCCCCTCTTTATGCGGTTTGGGGAACTCCTTCATTATTATACTCTTGTCGCTCCTCTCATCCAAAAAGTGTTTAAACTCTGTAATTCGTGTAAAATCATAGTCGTTTGGATAGTTCACAGTTGCAACTGACTGGTAATACTCAGTATCTTGCACACTAATATCAAATTTCAAGCTTCTATACGGCAATTTGCCAAATTTATAGTCGAAATATTCATCGATAGGCGCAGTATAGATCAATCTGTCATAGTCAACAAAATCTTTTATATCGCTGAACGCTACACCTGTTTTAACAGTTACCTTATCATTTTTAAGGATATTTGCGATCATATCGGTGTACCCATTGGCAGGGATCCCTTGGTAGGTATCTCCAAAATATCTATTATCGCTGCTTATCGAGATCGGCACCCTAGCGGTAACAGAGCCGTCCAGCTCCTCTGGCCTCAAACCCCACTGCTTGATGGTATAGTTCTTAAAAACTTTCTCATATATATAGTTTGCTAAAAATTGCAGATCGTCGTCAGAGCTATTCAGAAGCTCCATTATCGGTATCTTTTTGCCATATTCGAAGAGGTGTAGAAGCTTTCCCTCTAGCTTTTCAGCCAAACTCTGCGGAAAGACCTGTCTGATCGTATTTAAATTGAATGGGAATGGGGCGGTTTGCCCATCTATATAGACAAGAACCCTGTGCATATAGGGGTGCCAATCGGTAAATTGTGATAGATACTGCCACACCACGGCGTTATTCGTATGAAAGATATGCGGCCCATATCTATGAACCGATATCCCATTATCTTTATAATCGTAACAGTTACCTGCGATATGATCCTTTTTATCGATCACAAGCGACGTTTCACCATGAAGCGATGCCAGCCTCTCTGCCAGCACCGCCCCCGATAGACCGCAACCAACGATCAGATTATCATATCTAATTGCCATCAGCTTCGCCTATGCGTGAATATTTAAATCCAGCATTGCGAACGGTATCTCTATCCAATAGATTGCGTAAGTCCATTATAGACGGTGTATTCATAACCTCTTTGAGCTTCGCAAGGTCGATCTCTTTGAAATCCACCCACTCTGTCAGAACTACGCACAGATCTGTGCCTTTGCAGGCGTCGTATGCGTTTTTGGCGTAATATATACCATCGGTAAGGATCGATTTAGCGTTATCAAGCCCCTTCGGATCGTACGCCTTTACAGACACTCGCTCCGACTTTATAATCTCCTGTATAATCTCCATCGCTGGCGACTCTCGCACATCATCTGTGCCACCTTTGAAGGTCAACCCCAGCACGCCGATCGTAGGCTTCTCTACCTCTTTTACTGCATTGCAGATACGCTCCGCCATCTTAATCTTGCGTAGAGCGTTCTGCTTAACGGCTGTTTCGACGATATTCAGATCTACCCCATGCCCCTTTGCCATACTCACCATTGCAGTGGTATCCTTTGGGAAGCACGATCCGCCATATCCAGGTCCAGGTTGCAAAAATTTTGCCCCTAGGCGGCTATCTAGCCCCATCCCCTTTGCAACTTCGTCTATATCAGCACCAGAGCGCTCACAGAAATCTGCCATCTCGTTTATATAATGCACCTTAACGGCAAGAAATGAGTTTGCAGCATATTTAATAGCCTCCGACGAACGTCTTGCAACGTATAGGAAGTTAGTCTTGCCGTTAAATGGCGTATAAAGCTCTGCTATCTTAGCCTTTGCACGCTCTGAATTGGCTCCAATAACGATCCTGTCAGGGTTAAAGAAATCTTCAACTGCAAATCCCTCTCGCAAAAACTCTGGCAGCGATACCACATCGAAATCAGCATTCGGATTGCTAGTTTTAATAATATCCTCGACGTTATCCCCTGTGCCGACTGGTACAGTTGATTTAACTGCGATAACGGTATACCCTGCAAGGTATTGGGCAAGCTCGCCAGCGGCGGCATAGATATACTTTAGATCCGCCTCCTTTGTGATCGGGTGCGTTGGGGTGCCAACGGCGATAATAACAACATCAGCTTGCTCAACCCCTGACTCCATATCGGTGGTGAATTTAAGCTTGCCAGAGTTTTTATTCTTAATAAAAAGCTCCTCAAGCCCATCTTCGTAGAGGGTGATCTTCCCTGCATTAAGATCCGTTATCTTCTGCTCTATCTTATCGATACAAACAACGTCATTTCCAAACTCTGCAAGCCCTACACCTGTAGGAAGTCCAACATATCCTGTACCAATTATTGCGATCTTCATATTGCACCCTTAAAGTAGTTTATAGTTTTTACCAATCCCTCATTCAGCGGTATCAATGGCTCCCAACCGAGCTCTTTTTTAGCAAGCGATATATCGGGGCGTCTCTGAGTAGGGTCGTCTGCTGGAAGTGGCATAAATACAATCTTTGAACTTGAGCCTGTCATCTCTATCACCTTCTCTGCAAGCTCGATCATTGTAAACTCGCCAGGGTTGCCTATATTAACAGGCCCTGTGAAGCCATCACGGCTATTCATCATGCGGATTATTACCTCTACAAGATCGTCAACATAGCAGAAGGAGCGAGTTTGCGTGCCATCGCCGTAGATCGTAATATCTTCGCCCTTCAGTGCCTGGCAGATGAAGTTGCTCACCACTCGCCCATCTTCAGGGTTCATATTCGCCCCATACGTATTGAAGATCCTCACAACCTTTATATCAACGCCTTCACCACGATGGTATTCAAAGAAGATCGTTTCCCCAAGGCGTTTTCCCTCATCGTAGCAGGCTCTGATCCCTATCGGATTAACATTTCCACGATAACTCTCAGTTTGTGGATGCTCTAAAGGCTCGCCATACACCTCCGACGTAGAGGTCTGCAAGATCCTTGCGTTATTCTTTTTAGCTAGCTCGAGCAGGTTAAAAACGCCATGTACGCACGTTTTTATGGTGAATAGCGCAGCCTTTCCCTGATAGTGTACTGGGGAGGCAGGGGTAGCAAGGTTATAGATCTGATCAATCTTCTCGTCGATATCGAGCGGATTAACTATATCATGCTCGATAAATTTAAAGTTTGGATTATCTATAATAGGGGCAACATTTTTTAATGTTCCTGTGTAGTTATTATCCACACAGATAACACGATTACCCTCATCCACAAGCCTTTTACATAGATGTGAACCGATAAATCCAGTGCCGCCAGCAATAAGTATCGTTTTCAATGTTCGCCTCAATATTCTTTATTTCGTTCCCAATCCCATGCAGTACGTATAGTTTCTCGTATATCTATAAATTTAGGATTAAAGTTTAGTAGCCTCTTCGCCAGTCCGCCGCTTGTCGCCACCAAGCTTGCAGGATCGCCTGCACGTCGTGGTGCATTAACGACTGGCACCCTCATGCCTGTCACCTCTTCGCAAGCTGCAATGATCTCTTTTACAGAGTGCCCTACCCCTGTACCTAGATTGATCTGATAGCTCTCATTGCCAGCGTCTAAAAGCTCTATAGCGTTTTTATGCGCCTCGGCTAAGTCGCACACATGTATATAATCTCGAACGCAGGTTCCATCTGGTGTGTCGTAGTCAGTACCAAATATCTTGATATCTTTCCTTTCGCCTGTCAGCGTCTTTAAAACCAACGGTATCAGGTGCGTCTCGATTCTATGATTCTCCCCTATCCGCACGGTGGGGTGCGCCCCTGCCGCATTGAAGTAGCGAAGGGCGACGTACTTTAGGTTATACGCCTTGCTATAATCCTCAAGGATCTTCTCCACCATAAACTTCGACATACCGTATGGGTTTATCGGAGCTTGCGGATGATCCTCATCTAGCGGCAGATATTGCGGATTGCCAAAGATTGCACACGTTGAGGAGAAGATAAAGTTTTTCACCTTATTATCGACCATCGCAGATAATAGATTTAACGTTGACTGAACATTGTTTTTATAATACTTCTGTGGGTCTACAACCGATTCACCTACATTTATATATGCGGAGAAGTGCATAACGGTTGATATATCGTAGCTTTGGAATACATAATTCAGCACATTAGTGTCATTTATATCGCCCTGCACAAAGTGATCGCACTTTACGGCGTCTCGATACCCCTCTGATAGGTTATCGAGGACTATGCAGTTGTAGCCGCTCTCTTGCAAGTTTACTACGGCGTGAGAGCCTATGTATCCTGCACCGCCGACGATAAGGATATTTTTCATTATAGCTCCTCGATCACAGTAACCTGCCCCTCTCTGCGAGGAAACGCCGCAACAGGCTCTGCGGCACTATATCCAAACGCCGCCGCTCCGCAAACTACATACCCCTCTGGCACGCCACAGCGAGTCAAAAATTCACGAAAGATCGGTACATTAGCAAGCGGTACCAGCTGATTGATCCAAACAGAGCCAACGCCTAGCGAATGCGCCGCAAGAAACATATTCTCTAATGCAACCGCTCCATCCGCCTCTGGGTTGCCACTCTCTGGGTCTGCCGTTACGATAATAAAAACTGGTGCGCCAAAGTTGACGGTATACGCAGGATTTAGCACCTTAGGGTAGCGCATAGGCTCGCAAAGAGCTGTCGCCTCCCTAGTAATATCTGTCACCTTATCGATATTCGGCTGCCCCTTTATAATGGCAAAGTGGCGTGCCTGCTTGTTTTTGGTGCTTGGAGCGTATAGCCCTGCCTCTATAATAGCGTCTAGAATGTTGTCTGCAATCATATCAGGCTTAAACTTTCGCACACTGCGACGAGTTAAGATATTTTGTATAATAGGGTTCATAGCTCCTTAGACCTCTCTACTGCCGCCTCGACGGCGTTTATAAATGCTGCACGCACGCTATAATCTTCCAGCACCGATAGTGCCGCAATCGTGGTGCCAGCTGGAGATGTGACCATATCTTTTAGCTCTGCTGGATGCTTGCCACTATCAATAATCATCTGCGCCGAGCCTAACGCCGTCTGCGTAGCAAGTTTCAGCGCCTCTTTCCTTGGTAATCCAGCCTTTACGCCAGCGTCGGAGAGAGCCTCTATTATCATATAGAAATATGCAGGGCCGCAGCCAGATATAGCGGAGGCGGCGTCAATAAGCCCCTCCTTCACTACAGTGACGGTGCCAACGCATTCAAAGATCCTTGTAGCCATCGTCATATCCTCATCATCTGCATGAGTGCCCTTCGATAGCACCGTACAGCCCATCTGCACCTGCGCTGGCGTATTGGGCATAGCACGGACGAGGCATATCTTATTAGAGAAGAAGCTCTCTACCTTATCGGTCGTAAGCCCTGCCATCACCGATATAAAGAGCGGCGATGGGGTGGAAACCTTTAACTTTGATAACACTGCCGCCGCCATCTGCGGCTTAACCGATATTATAACGGTATCTGATAGAGCAATAACTTCATCGTTGTTCGTCGTCACTCGCACGCCATCGATAGTGCGCTCGCTTGTGGCACTCATTATAATATCAGACGCTGGGTAAAATCCAGATTTCAAGATACCTTTCACGATTGCCTGCGCCATGTTGCCAGCACCGATAAAGCCTAACATTCGTAATCTCCACAAAAATTATTTATATTGATGCAATGCTAGGCGGCTTGAAAAAATGTAATCCGATGTGTACATAAGACGTACATGAGGATTGCATTTTTTCAAACAACAACGCAGTGCGCAATATAAACAATTTTTTATTTGGTATACACTCGCCCATTCATTCGTTCATATAACTTTGCGAAAAATCTATCACTCTCCCTCTCGTATCGAGAGGCGAAGTGGGTAAAGCGTACAAACTCTGACTTTGACCGCCAGAAGATCTCCTTTGAAAGATGTAGCGCTAGATGATTCTTCTCAATAGCATGCTCAATATCTTCCTCTAAAAACGGCGCCTCTATTATCAAAAGGGTCGAATTTGCGGCAAATTTCACAGCCCTCTCAATATTATCCTCTGTGGGGGAGCAATCTGTGATATATGTAACGGACTGCGCCGCCTTTATCGTGATAAGCTCCTCATTAAGCTGCGAAACAGAGATATCACTGGTGCCGCCATCTGTCAGTGTTACATTCAATATAGCGTCGTAATCGCCAGCCGCCAGAGCATTTTTCAACTCCGCCAGCCATCTGCCAGCCCTATATCCGTAGCTTGGCAATCTATCAGCCTCTACAACGTAGTGCGTAGGCTCATTTATCCGATACCCCATCGATGTAGTGCGGTGATCGAAG
>JAITWF010000175.1 GCA_031285415.1 Deferribacteraceae bacterium | reverse complement strand
CAATCGACAGGCTTTAGATCAGTGTTCGCAGGGTATACGTCGTTTGTCAGCCATGTGCCGATACCGAATGCACGCCGTATCTCCCCCTTGCGATAGTTTTGCATATGCTCCACCTGCTCGACGCTATCGATGGCGTTTGAGTGGTTCACACGCTTTGTTGACGGATCAATTCTATGTTTCTTATAATGTTCGATTATCAGATCTACGTACTTATCGGTATCTGGCGCAGAGTCCTCTCGCACGCCATCCCACAGTTTAGAGTTTAATAGGTCGAAGTATCGCAGGAAGTGATTAGTGGTGTACGTATCGGGCAGATAGATCCCTAACGCCCCCTGATAGACCTCCACCCACTTCGACATTAGGATAGAGTCTGCCATCGATGGATTATACTTTGCACCCATAAACATAATAAGCTCATGCCCTATCGTGCCGATCGGTGTGATCTTGAACTTACGAGCAAACATTAGGTTTGAGGAGCCTGTCAGAAGCTCTGGCGTCTCCTCTATCATCTGGCTGAGGATCCTCTCCTGTACCTCTTTGGAGTAGCGACGGCGAGTGCCAAACTCTGCCACCTTCGCCCCACACGCTGCCATGCGGCGAATTTTATCACTATTGCGTACCCTCTGCGCCTCTTCGGAGATAATCTTCTCATTCATGCCCGACATAATATTGTATAGCTCGGACATGGTGGCGAGCAGGAAGAGTTCGTAGAAGATAATCTTCCCCCACTCCCCCTCGTAGGAGACGCTAATATCTTCGTAACCGTCGACTATGCGAGAGGTGATCTTTATGCAGGAGGTGTCGAATTTGTAGGTTTTGAGGTACGCCCATATATAGAAGTAGTCGAGCCAGTACATCACCTTCTCCATATGGCTTAGGAGATCATCGGTAAATGTGAGACCCTCCCACGAGTCTACCTGCTTCTGTAGCTCGGCGGCGTATCCGATCGGAAACTTTGTGCCGCCACGGTTGAAGAAGCTCCAGCCGACGACCTCTTTCAGATAGCCCTGTTTAAAAAGAAAGTTCCCCATTGAAAATTTGTATACGTCAACATCAGTGGGGTCTGTGATTATAGGTTTTATGTTCATGTGGTAGATTATCGTACATATATCGCTTCGTCAATCTTAATATTGTTTCTTTATCTCATATCGTGTATATCATAATCTGTGAGGAACTGTATACAATGAGCAACTACGATGACGATATAATAGATCTAGATAATATCGAAGATGAGGATGATCGCTCTGGCATAGAGAGCGTAGACAAGTATGAATCGTATACAAATGAGCGACTAAAGGCTCTTGCCGATAGTGGTGATGGCGAAGCTCAATTTGCATACGGTTTTCGCATGTTATACGGCTATGAAATGCTAGAGGATAAAGAGGAATCATTTCGATATTTTGAAAAATCAGCTAATAGTGGCTACCCTGATGGTATCTTCTTCTACGGAAGGGCATATCATGCAGGCGAAGGCGTGGCGCAAGATATCCCAAAGGGGATTGAGCTTTCTATGGAGGCGGCGGATAAGGGGAGCTTTCGAGCTGCCCACTTCTTAGGCGTTTGCTACGACATTGGGGTAGATATTACGATGGACAAGGGTCGAGCGTTATCGTGGTATAAGTTCGCCGCCGATAAAGGCTATGCTCCATCGCAGTATAATCTTGCCGTAGCGCACGAGCTAGGGGAAGGGGTCGAGCAGAACTACGATATCGCCGTGTACTGGTACGAAAAGGCCGCTGAGCAGAAGCATGAGGGGGCATTGTGCAACCTGGGATTCTGCTACGAGCTAGGGCAGGGTGTGCAGCAGAGCTATACAAAGGCGAGAGAGCTGTATAAACAGGCGGCAGATCTAGGCTATCACGTGGCGCAATATAATTTAGGTCTTATGTATATGTCTGGCAGAGGGGGGGAGGTCGATTACTTCATCGGCTTCTCATACTTTGATATGGCAGCTGATAAGGGGGATCTCGATTCACAGTTTGCCCTTGCTCGCTGCTACGATTTTGGCGACGGCGTTGAGGTGGACAAGGAGAAGGCGATCTACTGGTTCACACAGGCGGCGGATAAAGGTCACCCATCTGCGCAGAGGGAGCTTGGGCTTCGATATTTCAGAGGGGATGGCGTGCCGCAGAGCTACGAAACCGCCGTTGAATGGACGAGAAAGGCGGCGGATTTAGGCGATCCATCGGCGCAGACGAACCTTGCCATCGCATACTTTTACGGCGATGGTGTGCCGCAGAATGCACAGATGGCGTTAATGTGGGTGGCAAAGGCAGCGGAGCAGGGATATCCACCAGCCTACTTTAATATGGGGAACTTCTATTCGAAAGAGGATTCAGAGATCTACGATCCTCATAAATCGATGGATTTTTATATGCAGGCGGCGAAGGAGGGGCATGCAGACGCTCAATATTATGTCGGCGTATGCTTCGACTCTGGCGACAATGCGCCAGTAGATAAGAAAGAGGCGGTAAAGTGGTATATCGCCGCCGCCGAGCAGGGGCATCCACAGGCGATGTTTAACCTTGCTATATCGTACGAAAATGGTGATGGCGTTGACGTTAATCACGAATCTGCACGTCTTTGGTACGAGCGAGCGGCGAACGATGGACATAGCGGAGCTGCCACAAACCTATCTCTATGCTACCTCAAGGGCGATCTTGGGGAACATGATATAGAGAAGGCGATGTATTGGGCGATCAAAGGTGCCGAGAGTGGCGATCCATCTGCCATACATCACCTTGGGCTTATATATATGCAGGATGATGAGGTGAAGAATATCGAGCTTGCGATGGACGCATTTAAAGATTCTGCCGCAAGCGGTTATCTACCATCTCTATACGAGCTTGCCGTTATCTACGGCGAGAAGGGCTCAAAGTATTACGATAACGATCTCTCTGTATCGTATCTGGTAAAGGGTGCAGAGGCTGGACATGCAAAATCACAGTATGCACTTGGCTATATCTACACCCATAGCGACGATAACGATGTATCGAAGGCGATCCACTGGTACGAGAGAGCGGCGGAGCAGGGGCATATTTGGGCGCAGTATAATCTATCGCTTCTATATAGACGTGGGGCGGTTGCCGCTAGCGCAGTGGGAGATACAGAGAGGGCTACTAAATATCGCACGTTGGCGTTGGAGCTGATGACGAAAGCCGCAGATGCAGGTGACGGCGACGCTCTATACGAGCTAGGTATGTACTACTACAACGGCAATCAGGTGGAGCAGAACTATGCTCGAGCCGTTGACTGTTTTACAAAATCGGCAGCGAATAAGGTATCGGACGCTATAAATATGCTAGGATACTGCTACTACTCAGGATTAGGGGTTAAGGTAGACCATAAACGAGCCTTCAAACTATTCTTTGAGGCGGCGGAGCTTGCGCACCCAGTTGGCTGCTATAACGTTGGCGACTGCTACTTTGAGGGGAACGGCGTGTCGAGAGATTACAAAGAGGCGTTCAAGTGGTACTCTGAATCTGCCGAGATGGACGACGCCGACGGTAAACGAGGGCTTGCGCAGTGCTATCTGAATGGTGCAGGGGTAAAGAAAGACCTTAAAAAGGGGATGAAGTTACTGCAAGAGTCGGCAGAGGATGGCAGTGTGCAGGCGCAGGTGGAGCTTTCAGCACTTCTAATAAAGGGGAAAGAGTTTGATAACGCATACTATTGGGCGAAAAAAGCGTACGATAAACACGATCTAGAGAACTTTGACGACGCAACAAAGCTCTGTCAAAAGTTAAAGAAGAAACTAAAAGCTGCCGCTATCGCCGATATTGAAGCTCGAATAGTCGCAGAGGATAAGCTTTCAGACGAAGATAAAGAGAATTTTAGCAGATTTTTAGGTGATATGGGAGGAGAGGGATGAAGCTGCTTGTAATCGGTAATGGAGGGCGTGAACACGCACTTGTGTGGAAGTTGGCGCAATCGAAAGATGTGGATCATATATACGTTGCCCCTGGTAACGGCGGCACAGCCGTTGAGGATAAGTGCCAGAATATCGATATTAAATCAGATGATATACAGGCTCTACTTAGTTTTGCCCTTGAAAAGAAGATAGATTTTACTGTTGTTGGTCCAGAGATTCCGCTATCAGAGGGGATAGCAGATCTCTTTATAGAGGCAGGGCTAAAGATCTTTGCACCTGTAAAGGCTGCTGCACATATGGAGGCGTCGAAGGCGTTTGCTAAAGAGATTATGGCTGCCTCTGGTGTGCCAACGGCGAAGTATAGACGGTTTACCGACGCAGAACTTGCAAAACAGTGGGTGACATCGCAAAATGTACCGATCGTCGTCAAGGCGGATGGGCTTGCCGCAGGGAAGGGCGTGACTGTAGCTCAAACTCATGCAGAGGCTATAAAGGCTATCAACGAGGCTCTTGTGGATAGGATTTTCGGCGATTCAGGCGGTACCGTTGTGATAGAGGAGTTTTTGGCTGGAGAGGAGATGTCGTATCTCGTGATCACCGATGGCGAAACGATCATTCCACTTGCCTCTGCTCAAGATCACAAGGCAGTATTCGATGGCGATAAAGGCGCAAACACTGGCGGTATGGGAGCGTATTCGCCTGCGCCAGTGATTAGTGGCGAGCAGTACGATAAATTAGTCGATCTAGTGGCAAGACCGATCGTGGAGGAGCTGAAAAAGCGTGGTATCAGTTATAAAGGGATACTGTACGCTGGGCTAATGGTCTCTACCGATGGGTTTGGTGGGCTACCGAATATAAAGGTGCTAGAGTATAACTGCCGATTTGGTGATCCAGAGACGCAGGTGATACTGCCACGTATGAAGAGCGACCTCCTGCCGATCCTGATGGCAACGTCGCAGGGAAAACTTAACGAGTGCCAGATCGAGTGGAATGAAGATCCATCGGTATCTGTTGTTATGGCAAGCGGCGGATATCCTGGCGATTATCGCAAAGGGATCGAGATTAACGGAATCGCTGAAGCAGACGCAGTGGAGGGGGTCAAGGTCTTTCACGCTGGCACATCGGCTAAAGAGGGCAAGATCTATACCGCTGGTGGCAGGGTGCTGAATGTAACGGCATTTGGAAGCACACTGAAAGAGGCGATTAGTAAGGCGTATAAAGGGGTTGCATGTATATCGTTCGACGAAATGCATTATCGAAAAGATATTGGACATAAAGCGTTAAAGAGGAACTCATGAGCAAAATCGGCATAATAATGGGCAGTAAATCAGACCTAGACATAGTTTCAGAGACGATAAAGCAGCTAAATGCCTTTGATATCGAGTACGAGGTGATCGTAGCTAGTGCGCACCGTACGCCAGAGGTAACGGCGGAGTGGAGCAGGAATGCTAGAGCGAACGGCTATGCGGCGATTATCGCCTTTGCAGGGGCGGCAGCGCACCTTGCAGGGGTGGTTGCGGCGGAGACGAATCTGCCTGTGATAGCGGTGCCGATCTCTGCTACGAGCCTACTTGGGCTAGACGCACTTCTATCGATGGTGCAGATGCCTGGTGGGATCCCTGTGGCTGTAATGGCTATCGGCAAGGCTGGGGCGAAGAATGCGGCGATCTTTGCGGCGCAGATTATTGCAAATAACGACGACGCACTATTTGCAAAGCTTGAGACATATAGAGCTGATATGCGCAAGAAGATCGCTAGCGACAACGAAGAGGTACAGAGGGCTATAGCCTCTATGTAAAGTAGATATGCGCCCCATACAGTGCGCTATCGGCGGATAGCGTCCACACTAGATATGGGTGCGCTGTATCGATCTCTATATGTTCCTTTAGTTTGTCAGGCGTTATATGGGCGAATTCGCCTACAGATGGCGGCACCTGCGCACTATTGAATAGCTTCTTTGTAAACATCACCACGGCGTCGCCGATATTTTTGGCGACCTCCTCTGGCGTTATATCGCCGTACTCCACAATGGCGAAGGTGTTCATTATCTTCTCAAAGTGGCAGCTACTACTGCTATTTCGCTCGAGCAGATCAAAAAAATCTTTCGATGTAAGCCTCTTTAACACATTATCGGTATCTCTATCGAGATTCAACATAACCGTCAGGGTGCCTAACTGCCTTAACATAGATAATCTCCCTTTACACAGATCTATCTTTCTGCCATATATAGTATATGAGATTTCCTGATAAAGTGAAAGGGGTTATATTCGATAGCGTTCGGAGGGCGGCTGAGGTGTACGAGGTGTACCTTGTGGGCGGTGCCGTTCGAGATATCGTGCGAGGCGAGTTTTCAACCGATCTAGACTTCGTTGTGATTAATGGTAGTTACGAAAAATTCGCCCAAAAACTCTCCAAGATCCTCAAGAGCCACTGCGTACACTTTAAAGATAATATCCGTATCCCTTTTGATAGTAGTTATATCGATATCTCTGCCCCTCGTGGCGAAACAATAGAGCAAGATCTATTGAAGAGGGATTTCACTATAAACAACCTTGCCATGTCGGTAGATGGCGAGCTGATAGGCGATCCAGCGGATATTATAGCAAAGATAATCACCCCTGTGCACGATGAGATCTTTGACGACGATCCACTGCGCATTCTGCGAGGATTTCGACAGGCGGCGAACCTAGATTATACCCTCTCTGATAGATTTTTAGAGCTTGCAAAGCTAAAACTGCCCCTCCTTCCGACTATTGCAGATGAACGGATAAATGATGAGCTAAAAAAACTATCATCTAAACGCTCTGACCACACTATATACTGTAAAATGCAAGAGATGGGTGTATGGCAGGCGGTGCTTGGCTTTACACCGAATATCGACCACCTAGATAAGATCTTTGATATCGATTGTGGCGATGAAGATCGTTATGCACTCTTCCTTGCGGCGTTGGGGGGCTTCCCTCGTGGTGTCAGTAATTACGTGGAGAGATGTACAAATTCTCTCATTAACGGTCTCAAGGCGTTTCGAGAGGATGGCGATCTTCGGCGTAAAGTTTGGGAGTATCGAAAGAACTTTGAATTTTTAGCTAGCTTCTCTCATGCAATGGGGGTAGATATGTCTGCTAGCAGAGTTTTATATGCGCAGATGGTTGATATTGCGCTCGATGGGCATGATATATTGCAGATAGCGGCAAGGGTGGCACCAGAGTTGCGGCGTGGTCGGTGGTTCGCCGATATTCTGGATGAGTGCAACTTTCAGCTAGCGTTTAAGATACTAAATAGTCGTGAAGAGGCGTTAATATTCGCAGAGACAGAGGTTAAAAAGATATGTATTTGACACGTTTTAGATATGATAGCAACGTTGAGATGAAGGGGATTATCGATGGTGATAGGGTGGTGCGCATTCACGGCTCTATCTTTGGCGGATATAGCGTTACATCTGAGATTTTTCCGATATCAGAGGTAATCTTCCTGCCGCCAGTGCTACCACAGACGATAATCTGTATCGGCGATGGATACTCCTATATGAAATCCCCCTCCTCCCTTGCAGGGAGTGGCGCAACGGTTAAATTAGCCGAGGGGATGACGGTAAACTGCGTCAAACGGCGTGCATATGTGGTGAAAGATCATCAGGGGAATGCCCTTGGTGCTATGGATATGCTCGATATCGTCTACTTCCCATCGTACGGCGATGGATTGTCATCATCTAGGGGGCATACAGTCTTGGGTCGGTATATCGATGATAGTATCGACGATTGCGGCATTATAAAGGATGTTTTGGGGCAGATCGCCCTTATTCCTGGCGATATTGTAGCGGTCGAAATGGAGCTTCTATCGTGCAAAGCTGGAGATAGTTTGGAGTATAATACGGCGGTGGCAAAATTAGTATAGAGTGCTATCAGTGCGGCGCATGCTGCATAGCTTACGATATATCAACGCTTAAAAAACCAGCAGGGGAGGCGTGCAAGGAGCTTCAGCCTGGCGGCAGGTGCGGCAACTATGAGGAACGCCCATGGGTGTGCCGTGCCTTCAAGGCGGATGAGATCTGCGTGCTGATCTCGGATCTGACATTAGATGAGAAGGTTGCAGTTATTCGTAAAATATACGAATGAATACCCATTAATTAATGGGCGAGCTAACCCTGCCCCTACATAACTGCAATGCAGGTGCGAAGCTCTGGTGTAGGGGCGAGGTCTGCTCGCCCACTCTTGATATAAAATTGGACGACTATATATGAAGATCGGTCTCACAGGCGGTATCGCCACAGGGAAAAATTTTGTTGCCACTCTATTTGCAGATAAGGGGTGCTATACGCTCGACGCCGACGAGGTGAGCCGTATCGTTATGCGCTCCGACGGTGCAGCGTATCCGCATATTGTCGAGTCGTTCGGCGAGTCGATACTTGCAACCGATGGCGAGATCGATAGAGCGTCGTTGCGCAAAGTTGTATCCTCTGATATCGATAAACTTCACCACCTTGAATCGATAGTTCATCCAGCTGTTGCAAAATACTCTGATAAATTTTATAGATCTATAAAGGGGAGAGACGATAAGGCGATCTTTGTCCATCACGCTCCAATGCTTTTAGAGGCAGGCGGAGCCTCTTTTTATGATGTAATCGTGCTTATCTACTGCCCCAAAGAGGTTCAGCTCGAAAGGCTACAGAAGAGGGGATATCCACCGTATGAGGATGCAATTCGCCTGATGAATCGGCAGTGGAGCTATGAGGAGAAGCTAAAGTACGCCCACCATATTATCGATAATAGTGGGCTTATGGAGGAGACGAAAGCGGAGGTTGAGAGGGTTTATAATATTATAAAATTAATGAGAAGGGCTAAATAAATATTAAAACTCCCTTAATATATCGTGGTGTCCAATATCCATAAGAACGATAATTGTATCCCCCTCATAGTGCCAAATTATTCGTATATCCATGTTCACGCTACATTCAAAGAGATCATCTGTGCCCTGTATGCGTTTTGTTCGCAATGATGGATGTATCGGATCGTTGGCGAGCAACTCTATTTTGTGTTTGACCTGTTTCTTCTCCTGTTCAGACAAGGTTCGATAATGTTTTTCGAATCGTTTTGTATATGAAAGTTGGAAGCTCATCAGTTTATGTCATCTAGTTTATTGAACAGTGCGTCGACACTATCAAAAACTGGCTGTTTCCCAGATGCGATCATGCTTTTAACTTCATCGATCTCTTTGTACAACTCTGATATATACTGCTTTGGATAGATTGCAACTGGCATAATGCATAGCATGCCATCCCTCTCTACTATATCCAATTTATCTCCCTCTGAAAGACCTAGTTTATCCACAAGCTCTTTAGGGATCGTAATCTGAGATTTTGAGCGAAGTTCAGCCAGCATAAGATGGCTCCTTTTGTATATTTAGAAAGTAGGAAATTCCAACTTCACTACTTTTATGATATACTGTTTATGTGAAGAGGTCAACTAGTTATACAACGCCGTGCTTAGGTACCGCTCGCCAGAATCTGGCAGGATCACCACTACGGTTTTACCCTTATAGTCGCCAGCTTTAATCAATCTTATCGCCCCTGCAAGGGCAGCTCCGCCAGAGATACCTGATAGAATCCCCTCCTCACGCATAAGGCGTTTTGCATATTCGATCGCCTCCTCATCATCTATAGCTACGACCTCATCTATAACGGATAGATTCAACGTTTGCGGTATAAACCCTGCGCCGATCCCCTGAATGCCGTGTGGAGATGGTTTTATAGGCTCCTGCTTGAGTGTTTGCGTGATGACAGGGCTCTTTGCTGGCTCCACAGCCACAATCTTTACATTTGAGCTATTAAAGTTTTTAAAGTAGTATCCGATCCCCGATATTGTGCCGCCAGTGCCAGCCCCTGCAACGATTGCGTCGACCTTGCCCTCTGTTTCGAGATCGATCTCTGGAGCGGTCGTCAGCACATGTATGGCAGGGTTGGCAGGGTTTATAAACTGACCAGGGGTGAAATATTTGCCAGGATTATCCTTCACAAGGGTATCTGTGCGTTCGATCGCCCCCCTCATTCCAGCGGAGGCAGGGGTAAGGATCAGATCTGCGCCGAAGCCTGTCATGATCTGTCTGCGTTCAAGACTCATATTCTCTGGCATAACGATCTCGATATCGTACCTCTTCGCCTTTGCTATATAGCAGAGGGCTATGCCGGTGTTGCCAGAGGTTGGCTCTATTATAGTCATCCCACTTTTAAGGGTGCCAGCCTTCTCGGCGTCCTCTATCATGGCATAGGCGATACGATCCTTTATAGAGCCAGCAGGGTTGCGAGATTCGGTCTTTACAAGCACTGTCGCCCCAAGTTCACGAGTTATCTTGTTTAGCCTGATGAGGGGAGTCCTACCTATCGAAAGGGCGGCGTTATCGTATATCATCGAACGACCTCATAGCCTAAGTCGTCTATCACGTGTATAATCTTGTTTTTCTGAATTGTATCTTCGTTAAATTCAACGGTAACCAGCTTTCCTGGGAGGTCTACTTCGCAAGATGATACTCCATCGGTCTTATCTAATGCTTCGTTTATAGCTTTAGCGCAGTTCTTGCAGCTCATACCCATAACTTTTAATGCAATTTTACTCATAATAGTATCCCCCGATATTTTGTAGAGTATCATATGGATGTAGTTAGTTCAATTATTTAATTTGGCACGTTTGTTGCTTAAGGTATCACAGGAGGAAAAAAATATGTTCAGAAAGTTTCCCATACTTCTGGGTATAGCTCTTTTTTTCAGCGCATGTGCTGATCCTGTGAGCAACTTGGCTATGGTTTATAACCCTATCACAGGTATCGAGACCGGCGCATGGTCGATGGCACTGATGGTGGAGGCGAATAGTAACTTTTCGTCACTGCTGTACGATAAGACTGAGGCGGATTTTGAATCGTTCTCTGTTCGTCCGTTTCAGGTGCTACCCGATAATTGCAGCTTTTATATCATGCCTGCCATATATGTAGATGCTCATAATAATAAAACGTACGATGAAACGTACGCCAAGATGATGGGCGCATACTTGCGATTCAATAGCTACGGTAAGGTGGTGCAGACGGTAGATGAGGCGGATTATGTGGTAGTGATCGATGTTGCAGAGTCGCCAGAGTTCTTCCACGGTACAAACAATTCTGCGATCGCCGTCACTATAATGGATCTGAATGAAGTGCCTGTATTTTTTGCAAAAACAACGGTCTCGAGCAGATCTGATAGTAACTTTTACTACAGACCGTCGAAGCTTGCTAGACCTGTAAAATATTTAACACTACGAGGGTTTGAGCGAATATTTGCAGAGGCTCTCCCTCAAGCATTCTCATAAGGAGAAGAGTATGGAAAACGGTTTATACGTCGCCGCAAGCGGCATGTTAATGCAACAACAACGAATGGACGTCATATCAAACAATATGGCGAATATCAACACCACAGGGTTCAAGAAGGAGCTAGCACTGTTTAGCGACTACCGCCCTGTGGATAATAGGAATCCGCAGAATCTGATTCAGAAGAGCTACTATAATAGGACGATAAACTCCTCTGTGAAGCTCGATGATATCGTGACGAACCACGAGCAGGGTCATCTGAAGCAGACGGAGAATAAGTTCGACGTGGCTATTATCGACGAGAACAACTTCTTTGCGGTAGAGACTCCATTTGGTGTGCGATACACGAGGGATGGCGAATTTACCATGAATTCAGAGGGGGAGCTTGTCACTCGAGATGGATTCCGTGTGATGGATATGGACACCGACGCACCGATAGTGATCCCACCAGATCATGTGTATATGGATATAACGAACGATGGCACAGTCAATATAGACAACGCTCCCATTGGGCAGATAGCCGTGGTTCGCTTTGAGGATCTAGGCGCATTGCAGAAGATGGGGCGCAACCTCTACACCGCCGTTGGGGCAATCCCCGAGCAGGCGGAGAACCCTACAGTTATGCAGGGGTACGTAGAGAGTAGCAACGTAAACCCAGTATTAGAGATGGTAAATATGGTCGAGGCGGCAAGAGCCTTTGAAATGTATCAGAAAGCAGTGCAGACGCACGATTCGCTAGATGACTTGGCAGCAAATACTATAGGTAGGATGCAGTAATGGTTAGATCACTTTACACAGCCGCAACAGGCATGAACGCACAGCAGAAGAATATCGATAACACATCGAATAACATTGCCAACGCAAACAACGCTGGATTTAAGAAGGGGCGAGTGCTCTTTGAAGACCTTCTATATCAAGAGCTAAAGGCCGCAGGCTCGCTGACAGCTACAGGGATCTCGCACCCAACAGGCGTGCAAGAGGGTATGGGTGTAAACGTTGTAGCTATCGAGAAGATCTTTACGCAGGGTAGCTATCAGTACACCGATGTACCGATGGATGTAGCGATCAGCGGCGATGGTTTCTTTCAGGTAACTCTGCCTGATGGAACTACCGCATACACTCGTGCTGGCTCCTTTAAACGAGATGCCGATGGCAACGTCGTGACTCCGAGTGGATACTATCTATTTCCAAATATAAATATCCCAGAGGCCGCTACAGAGCTTAGCATAAGTAACGACGGTATCTTCTCGGCATATATGCCAGGTGAGGCAGAGCCAACAGAGCTTGGGCAGATCGAGATCGCTAGGTTTATTAACCCTGCTGGTTTGCGTGCAGTAGGTGAAAACCTATTCACTGAAACAGGTGCCAGCGGCGCAGCGCAGGTGGCTATCCCAGGTGAGGAGGGGTTCGGCTCCCTTCGTCAGTTCTTCCTAGAGATGAGTAACGTTAATATCGCAGATGAGATGGTTAACATGATCGTCGGTCAAAGGGCGTATGAGATGAACTCTAAGGCGATCCAGACAAGCGATGAGATGCTACAGATCGCAAATGGACTTAAACGGTAAAAAAAAATAGGTAAAATAATATGAAAAAGCTATTTATAGCTGTACTTATACTTATCTCTGCCTCTGTATTTGCGCAAGAGGTAGAGATCTCGACTAACTGTGTGCAGGCGACAGACCTCTTTGGGCTTGGTGAGCCAAATCTGACAGTCCAGTGCGGCTTTCAGCCAGGCGATGTAAAGATCTTGCCAGCTAACGTTGTGGCGACCTCATATAAACGTGCAGGGCTGACGCCGCCAGCGCTTCCGCAGAACTTCACCATCCGCAGAGCTGGATATATGGTGGATAGCGAGACGATCTTGCAGGAGATTTCAGACGCATACGCTTCGGCGTACCCGAATAAGAGGGTCGTTATCGAATCGTTTCGCATGAATAAAGATATCTATATCGCTCCAGAGTCTACGCACGAGCTAGAGTTTGATCTAGAGCGGTTTGGTACCAATCATGGGGTGTTAAGGGCGGATGATGTGCGGTATAGCTTCTCATTTATCGCAAAGATCTACGAAAAAGCGTATATTACCTCCGATAGGGTGAACCCTGGCGATGACTTGTCTAAATTAGTATCTATAGAAGAGGTTGATGTCACGAACTTGCGAGGCACGCTAGTGAAGGATCTTAAAGGGCTAACGGTGTCTAGGGCGGTATCGAAGGGGCGCACCCTTACGACCGATATGACGGAGGGCTTGCCAGAGCGCAAAAAGGGCGATCAGGTGCTGCTTGTGTATAACGATGGCACGATCAAGCTAGAGATCTCTGCCATAGCAGAGGGGGACGCTGTGGTGGGAAAAAGTTTCCCAGTGAAGAACCCGATCTCTGGAAAAGTTTTTTCCGCTGTATACAAAGGGAATGGAATCGCATATACTAACTAATAACCTGTTTTATATTAGAGGGTAATATGAGAGAAACAATTACGCTTGAAACCGACAAAGCCTTAACTGATAGCAATATCGATATAGACCCCGATAAAAAAGAGCAGCTAATTGCTCTTTTTTGCGATACGCTAGCTGGCGTTGATGATGTAGCCACGATACGAGCCGAGATACGAAAATCGATCGGTATCGTTGCAAAGATTAACGGTGTGGCATGGCGTTTGAATTAACCTCCGACTATAAACCTATGGGCGATCAGCCCGAAGCTATCGCCTCCCTAGTGGCAAGCTACAGAGATAATGCGCAGAAGCAGGTTCTCTTAGGCGTTACAGGCTCTGGTAAAACGTTTACCATGGCGAATGTGATAGCGCAGCTCAACGTCCCTACCCTTATAATAGCCCACAATAAAACGCTCGCCGCACAGCTATACGGCGAATTCTTGAAATTTTTTCCAAATAACGCTGTCGAGTATTTCGTTAGCTACTACGACTACTATCAGCCAGAGGCGTATATCCCTGCTGGCGATGTCTATATCGAGAAAGATTCATCGATCAACGACGATATCGATAAACTTCGCCATAGAGCCACCAGAAGCCTTTTAGAGCGTCGAGATGTGGTTGTGATCGCCTCGGTATCGTGCATATACGGTATCGGTTCGCCAGAAGCCTACTACGGCAAGCTGATCTCCTTAGAGGCTGGGCAGGAGGTCGAATTTGATAGCGTGCTATCGAAGCTCGTCGAGATTCAGTACGACCGCAACGACTACGACTTTCATAGAGGTACATATCGTGTGAAGGGTGATACTATCGAAGTTTTCCCTGTGCATGAGGATAGCGTTGCCTATCGATTGGAGTTCTTTGGGAATGAGGTAGAGAGGCTTTCGGAGTTTGACCCTGTATCGGGGAAAACGTTGAAAGAACGTGATAAACTTGCGATCTTTCCAGGTACTCACTACGTAACGGACGCTCAATCGATCGAAGTCGCAGTCAAGATTATTAAACAAGATCTGATGGAGATGTGCGCTAAACTGTTGGAGCAGAATAAACTCGTAGAGGAGCAGCGGCTGACGCAGCGCACGATGTACGATATAGAAATGCTCACCGAAACTGGCTACTGCAACGGTATAGAGAACTACTCTCGCTACTTTGAGGGTCGAAAGGAGGGGGAACCCTCTACAACCCTCATGACCTATATGCCTAAAGATTCCCTCACCATAATAGATGAGTCGCACATTACACTTCCGCAGGTACGTGGAATGTATAATGGCGATAGGAGCAGAAAGACGACGCTGGTGGAGTACGGATTTCGCCTGCCAGCGGCTCTAGACAACCGTCCATTAAAGTTCGACGAGTTTAATGCTACACTTAATAAGGTGTTATACGTCAGCGCAACGCCAAACGCCTACGAGATAGAGGAGAGCAAGGGCGTTATAGTTGAGCAGATTATCCGCCCAACAGGGCTTATCGATCCTATTATTGAGATCCGCCCTGCCAGAACGCAGGTGGACGACCTATATGGCGAGGTAACTAAGGTCGCTGCAGCAGGGGAGCGAGTGTTGGTGACTACCCTTACAAAGCGGATGGCGGAGGAGCTTACAAGGTACTTAGCGGATTTAGGTGTCAGGGTTAAATATCTGCACTCGGAGGTCGATACGATCGAGAGGGTGCGGATCTTGCGTGCGCTTCGTTTAGGCGAATTTGACGTACTGGTGGGGATTAACCTCCTTCGAGAGGGGCTAGATCTGCCAGAGGTGAGCCTTGTAGCAGTGCTAGACGCCGATAAGGAGGGTTTCTTGCGCTCTACACAGAGTTTGATACAGACTACAGGTAGGGCGGCGAGAAATGTGAACGGCAGGGCTATCTTCTACGCCGATAAGATAACCGACTCCATCAGAAAAACGATGGAGGAGACCAATCGAAGACGTGAGAAGCAGCTAAAGTATAATGAAGAGCATGGGATCACGCCAGAGAGCGTCAAGAGCGAGATATCTGATATTCTAGCCTCTATCTACGAGCAGGATTATGCCGATATCCCTACCGTGGGCGATTTCACCCAAGAGTTGACTGGCGACAATAAACTTGATATACCAATGCTTGAGAAGATGATGAAGCAGGCGGCGAAGGAGCTAGACTTCGAGAAGGCTGCCAAGATTCGTGATCTGCTCTTTGAATTGAAGTCATAATGGTATTGGGCGGGCAGACCCCGCCCCTACGTTGGCGGCAATGTATGCGTGGTTTTATGTAGGGGCGAGGTTCGCTCGCCCATTTTGAAAAGGAGATAAAATGTCTTTCACTAAAAAAATATCCGTCAACTACTATAATATCGAGGCTGCCGAGGATGACTACTTCTCCAAGTTTTACGACAATATGGAGACGATCATCGCCGCTGACAATACCTCCAGCTCCTTCGAGGCTGGCAACCTCAAGTATCTGTGGAAGGTGATCGAGCGGATCGATACCGATAACTCCGCCTCATACCTATTTGCTATCGCTAAAGAGAAGCAGGTATACCCGATGGTGTTCACCGAAGAGGGTGCATTGAATGAGCTTGCCCTTGCAGATGGACTTTTGGGTGACGTATTCTATGGAGTAGTGAACCCTGCATATAAGTTCCTCCTCTGCTTCGGCGGCGGCTCTACAGGGTTTAAGAAGATGTTGGGGCAGTTTAGCGCAGAGGGGGTAGTTCGCCTTGTGCCTGTCTTTGAAGAGATGGTCGACGAGAAGGTCTTGAATTGGGATAGCTACAAACGTGTATCTGTCAGCATGAACCTCCCCTCTGGCGAAGATGTCACTGATTTTGCAAATAGCAAGGCTGGCAGCCTGATGAAGCTTGTGGAGTTCCTCGGTGGTCTAAAGGTGGATATAACGGTGTCAGCAGGGGGCGGCAAGGAGCTTCTATCGAATATGATGGTGAAAGACTTGCTGCCAGAGCTTATCGGCAACGAACTATGCACATCATTGACGGTGCGTGGGAGCGACTTTGAGAATGGCGTGCCAGAGCAGTTCGACCTAAAGAATGCACCGATCAAATATAGTGAACATGTTGAGGTTGAGGGGAACTATATCAATGAGACCGACGCTAAACAGATCTTAATGCGAGCTTTGAACGAGAGGGCATCTTATCTATTCAAAAATTAACGACGTTATCCAAAAGTTTGAGGAGCTTACCTACCGAATCGAGAATGAGGAGCACTCCGAAGAGCGGCTATTTCGTAGCGAATTGCGAAAAGATGAGAGTTTGAGCGATATCCAGATGTCTCTCTCTGAGTGCCATATAGTTGCGCAGATCGGGCAGCATGAATCGGTAAACGGTACATTTTTGGCTAAAAATTTAAATATTACAAAGGGTGGCGTCTCTAAATCGGTAACAAAGCTTGTAAATAAAGGGCTTGTAGAGATTAAAAAGCTGCCGAATAATCGCAAAGAGGTACACTATTCGCTGACGGAGCTTGGGGTGAAAGTGTTTGCCGTGCATGAGAAGATGCACGAGAGCGCACAGGATGAGATAAAGCGCACACTCGTTAAATACGACGAAGGTGCGCTGACGATTATCAGTAACTTTTTAGATGATATAACGAAGACGTTTGATTAATTCCGATCAGGGGTAGGGGCGACGTTTGGTCGCCCATTAATATATCGGGCGGGCAGACCCCGCCCCTACTCTTGCAGATAAGAGCTAGTTCCATTCAACGTGTATAGCGTTGTCCACAAGCATAACAGGTATATTTTCATCCACAGGGTACGCAAGCCCACAGCTAAGGCAGATCAATCTCTCGATCCCATTCTCCGCAGGAGTTACCTTTTTTTGACACTTCGGACACACAACTATATTCATAAGTTCTGGCACAAGTTCCATATTCAGCTACCTCGATACAACTATATTAACACCTAAATAGTAAAAATGGAAGTGGCAAAAAAGAGTGATTGGAAATTAAGTGAAAAAAGTATATAAGAAAGATACAGGGCGGCACCCAACCGCCCGAGTAACCCTTAGGAGGACAATCATGATTGTTATCGCAGTCAAGATTGCGAGGTTAAGAATCACCATACGGTTATTCTAGCTTCGAGGGGGCGAAAGCCCCCACTCCTAAGGTTTATAGTATCACAATTTTAGAGTATTTCAATAGGAATTATTTTTATGATCAATCGACTGAGCAGTGAATTTCCCTTCAAACCAAGATTTATTGAAAATCTTATTAATATGTCCGACGAGGGCAACACCGTGCCCTTTATCGCCCGATACCGCAAAGAGCAGACTGGCGCAATGGATGAGATACAGATTAGAGAGGTGTTAGAGCGTTGTGAGTATCTGCGCAACCTTGAGAAGCGTAAAGCAGAGGTGATCGCCCTTATCGATGAGCGTGGTAAACTTACTCCAGAGCTGAAATTGAGCATATTAAACGCCGATACGCTCTCCCTCGTTGAAGATCTCTACGCCCCATATAAATCGAAGAAGAAAACTAAGGCGGATATCGCTAGAGAGGCAGGGCTACAGCCGCTTGCAGACTTTATCTGTATATCAAAAGAGCTAACCACGCTATACGATGAAGCTAAAAAATATATAACCGATACCGTTACCGACGCCGATACAGCTATAAATATGGCACGTGATATAATAATCGAGCAGATCGGGCATAATCTGGAGGTAAAGCAGCGAATCCGTGAGCTTTATCAGGCAAACGCTGTGCTTAGCTCTAAGAGTGCAAAGGAGAGTAAAGAGCGCACCGCCTACGAGGATTACTACGATTTCGCCGAAAAGGTCTCCACCATCCCTCCACATAGGGTCATGGCGATCTTTAGAGGGGAGCGAGAGGAGATCTTGAAGGTCGAGATGGAGATGGATGAGGAGCTTTGCATTAACGCATGCGCTACGATCGCACAAAATAGCGGTGTTGAACTGAACCAGCAGACGGAGAAGGCTATCAATAGAGCCGTTAAGGTGATGTTAATGCCTAGCGTTGAGCTGGAGGTGAGGGGTGCGCTAAAGGATACAGGCGAAGAGCGTGCGATAGAGGTGTTTGCTAATAACTTAAAGAGCCTTATCATGACTCCGCCTGTAAAAAATAGAGTGGTATTAGGGCTAGATCCTGCGTTTCGTACCGGTTGCAAATTTGCAGTGGTGGATGATACAGGACTATTATTGGATTACGGCGTCATCTACCCCACTGCGCCGCACAACGACTACGATGGAAGCAAACGCACATTGCAGGCACTGATAAAGAAAGATAAGATCAACGCTATCGCTATCGGAAATGGCACCGCGAGTAGGGAGACAGAGGAGTTTGTAGCGCAGATGATAGCAGATATTGGCGTAGAGGTGCCGTATACTATCGTAAATGAGGCTGGAGCGAGCGTCTACTCTGCCAGCGAAGTAGCGGCTAAGGAGTTTCCAGAATTAGACGTCACTATCCGAGGGGCTATCTCGATCGCTCGTCGTGTGATCGACCCACTAGCGGAGCTTGTAAAGATCGAGCCTCGCTCAATCGGTGTGGGGATGTACCAGCACGACGTTAATAAGAAGAAGTTAGAACAGTCGCTGAACGCCGTAGTGGAGGATGTTGTAAATAGCGTAGGAGTCAACCTTAACACCGCTAGCGTATCACTTCTGGGCTACGTATCAGGATTAAATAATAGTCTAGCTAATAAGATCGTGCAGTTTCGTGAGAAGGCTGGCAGATTCAGCTGCCGAGAGGAGCTACTAAAGATTGCAGGGATCGGTGAGGCTATATACCGCCAATGTGCTGGATTTTTAAAGGTGTATGATGGCAAAGAGCCATTAGATAAAATGTTTATCCACCCAGAGAGTTACGAAGCTACGCATAATCTGTTAAATCAGTATAAGCTACCAGCAGAACACGCCGCACTTGTGCGCAAGATGATCAAGAAGAGCCTGCCAGAGCTTGCAAAGGATCTCGGGGTGGGGGAATATACACTGAAAGATATTATCGATAACCTCGAGAGACCTGATAGAGATATAAGGGATACCGTCGACCCTGTGATCTTCAAGAAGGATGTTGTAAACCTTGAATCGTTGTCGGTTGGGATGATTCTGGATGGCAAGATAACGAATGTGGTGGATTTTGGGGCGTTTGTGGATATCGGGCTGAAAAATGATGGGCTTGTGCATATCTCCGCCCTTGCCGATAAATTCGTGAAGACGCCTAAAGATGTGGTGTCGGTCGGGCAGCGAGTGAAGGTGAAGGTGCTGTCGATCGATAAAGAGCGTGGACGTGTGGGATTAAGTATGAAGTTGTAGTTTGATAATATCAAAGCCCCTTTCGGGGCTTTTTCCTAAAGTTACCAATTAAGATTTATCAATCCTCAGCTTCGCTCGCTTCGGTATCTCAAGCTCTGGCAGACCGCACTCTTTCCAGCTTACAAGGGCTTTCTCCATCAGCTCTTTAGATGGTAGAGAGAACGAGCCTGCGTCGAATTTGCTCGTTGCGTCGCACACAATCTTCGAGCCTTGACTCACCTTGCCGTACGCATCTCGCACAGATGGATCCATGCCGAGTGGCATAAAGATATCGTCGATAATCACCGTATCTCGCTTTGGGCTATAGCGTGAGTTCATCGCCCAATCTATATGAAAGCTATCACGAATATCAATATCAGGGTCGACTACGGTGACACGCTTTACAGAGAACACGTCTGCCACAGTCCTTCCTACCTGCTTGCCATGCCCTGGAAATTGCGGCGTCATAGCGATAATTGCGTGTGCTAGAGAGCCGCCGAAGTTTTGGTCGATATAAACATCCTCAACTGCACTCTCGCCGAGAAGATCGTTCAGCGTATAGAGGATCACCCCAGCGTTCATTAAGCTCTGAATAGTTGTACTCTCTGATGGTGGTATCTGGCTTGAGTAGCCGTGATAGATAGCGTCTTTACGGTGCGTAATCGCCGTAATATGCGCCACTGGCTTCCTCTCGACTGGCCCCATAAAGCCTGCAAATTCGCCAAAAGGTCCCTCATCACCAAACTCACCCTCGGTAAGCTCCCCCTCGATAACGATCTCAGAGTTTGCAGGCACTAGAAGATCGCTCATTTTGCAAGGTACAAGGTCGATCGCCTCACCTTTAAGCCCGCCAGCAAGCTCTATCTCATCTTGACCGTATGGGAGATTCGCCACCGTGGCTAGATGTATCGTAGGCTCTGTCAAGATAACCCATGCGATCGGTGCTTTTTTACCTTTGTCAAACCACGTCTTCACGTTGCGAGTACCCTGTCTGCCATTTGAGAGATTTATCAGCACGGTATTGTCATCCTGAACCATCGTGCGATAGACCGCCACATTCTGTACCCCTGTATCGTGATCACGAGTTACGGTGATGGCGGTTAGATACGGTGCTTTATCTTTGCCTGGTGTCCACGTGGGGATAGGGAGGATTGAAAGCTTCGCCGTGTCTCCAGTCAGAACAACCTCCTGACAGGGGGCGGAGTTGACAATATTTGGTTTAATTCGATTGCGCAGAGCATTTACGATTGTTTTATTTATCTCATCAACTTTACAGCCGAGTGCAACTGCTACACTTGCGTCTGTTGCGCCGAAGATCGCTGTCGTAACAGGTATATTTGAGCCTTTGATCTTTTCAAAGTATAATCCGAAACGTTTATCGGCTGGCACTGCCTGATACATCCATTTTGCAAGGCAGGCAACCTCCCACGAGTGGTCGACCTCACGTGTAACACGTCGCATAAGCCCCTGTGCCTCAAGAGCCTTTAGATACTCACGAATATCAGAAAAAGCCATCTTGTCCTCCTTTATTTACAATAATACGGCGAAAACGCCATAGACACGCCACAATACCTGCGGTAATTAGTACTGAAAAGATCTCTACACCGAATGGTATATGTATGGCAACCCCACGCAATAGTAAGCCAATAGACTGAATCGGCATTAGCACATATACCGCCGCAATCAGAAGCACGAGCGTCGCCTCTCGCTTAAAAAGCTTTGCAGCGGCGGCGTAAGCGCCAATTAATAGCAGCACTCGCGAACGTTCCAGGAGGGAGTAGGCTAGACCCTGCCCCATCAGCCCCTGATTATATGCAACGCTTAGCCCTAGAGCGGCTATAAGCATGCCAGAGCAGACGATAACCGCCTTATCGGGGCGCAGATCCCACAGCCGCCCACCGAAAAGGATAACGAAGAGCAATAAGAAGTGTACTACACTTAACGGTTCAGCCTCTAACGTTGTTTTAGGTATAAATAGCCCTAATAGTAGCCCCATTAAGATATTCACCCCTAATATTGCCGCAAAGATAAAGCCAAATAGACGCCACCGTTGTGGATTAGGTTGAATTGGAGGTATATCGATCGGTTTATCTTGCCCTTTGATAACGATTGCAAGGGATAGCCCTGCACACCCTGCCATCCAGCAGTAGATCGAGAAGAGATGTTCCGTTATCATGCTTGGGGCTTTGGGTGTGATCATCGTTAAGATGGGGAAGATTAGCGACCAGAGCATTTCGCAGGAGGTCATTGTTATGGCAAAGAGGAACGCCTCCCTTCCAGTGGGCGCACCTCGAAAGAATAAGAGGAAGCAGAGCGGTATAAAAAACGACGTACTCCACGCAACCACTGGCAGATTGCCAAACGACCCCATCGGCAAGAGTGATACAAATAGGCAGAAGAGACCAACAGCGGCGGAGAGGATTGCGACTGTTTTTATCCACTGGAGCGTACTCTTTATAAGGAGGTATAGAGCAACGCCGAAGGGGATCACGAGCAGATAGTGAAATATTAGCCCCTTGGGCGTATTTTCAACGCCAACAATCCCCAGAAAGTTGATAAAAAGCATTCCTATATAGATAGAGAAGCCCAAAAGTCTGATACTTAGATCTTGCAGAAAGAAGCTCTTTTGCTGCATAAGCCTGTGTCTCCAATATGTGTTTTTGTTTATGACATTTTACACAATAGGGGTAGAAGATCAATATAAAATCCTAAAAATTCCCCCTCTGCCTCGGATTCTTAGGAGATAATACAAGGCCAGAGGGGGCGAGGGGGGGATCTATTAATAAATGCGCTGTGCTGGCTCTATCTCATTGCCGATTATCTCCCCAAAGTTTCCAGTCCCATTCACATCTGCATTATTGGTGACGTTTGTAACGCTCAAGTCGCCGTGGCTAACGCCTATGATACCGCCAACGTTATCTCCGCCACTTATGCTACTGCCAGCGACGGTACTGATATTATCGAGCAGCGCAGAGGACGCCTCTCGGGCGACAAACCCTAGATTGTTTTCAGTGCTACTAATCATGCCGCCCACCTTAAAGCTCTTCAAAACCGCTTGCATGGTGGAGAGTTTAGAGATGTTATCACTAACGCTACCATCGATCGTGCTAAAGAGTGGTACCCCTGTTGTGATCGTATGATTATCTCCGTCAAAACCCCCTGCAAATGTAGCAACAGATGTTGACCACGTCAGATTATCTGTCAGCTTAAAGTGCCGATTGGGGTACTCATCTATCAGTGCAAGATCCTCTACTGTTTCGATGAGATACGGATTTGTAGAGGAGCCATCTACGTCTGCCAATAGGTGAACTGGTGTTGTTTCAGAGTTTAGCCTGTTCCCCTTCAAGATCGGTAACCCATAAAATTCATTGCCTTCGAGAACCCATATATCAGTATCAAAGTGTGCAAATGCGGAGCTTGCAAGGTTTTCACCATCTTTAGTAGCTAAGGCAACGTGTTTGCCATGCCCACCTGTGGCGTTGTCGGCTATGACGTAGTGAGAGCTATCAGGCTCTACTATTAATTCAAGGATCATATCGTTAAATGCTTTGTTGCTATTTATGGTTGAGGTAGGGTCAAATTCACTACCGAACACTCTGCCCATCCCTCGCACACTGTTTGGATATGTGTTTGTAAGGGTGAGTTTGGTTGTGATATTTGCCACACTGCTATTGAGGGCGAGGTTGCCTGTAACGGTATGAGTGGTATTATCGAGATACCCGATTAATCCCCCAACATGTTCGCCTATCACTTTACCTGTGGCGTAGCTATTTGTGACGGAGCTATTATCCTCCATTCGCCCAACTAGCCCACCTACATGGGCAACGTTTATTGGAGCAAATACGTCAGCAATATCAGTATCGCCTGCAGTTGAAATATCACCAACGGTGTAGCTATTGTCGATAGTGGAGCTAGATAGCCTGCCTACAAGCCCTCCAAACCCCTCTTTGCCACTCATTCTGGTTACATCTATATCCACATCGGCAAAGACACCTGTGAAGGTGGTGTTGTCGGTAAACCCTACGAGCCCGCCAATATCATCGCCGTGAATTGTGCTCGTATATGTATTGGCAGTTATAGTGCCATCCACCTTTATGCTGACGTTAGATATGGTTGAATCGGTGGCGCTACCTGCGAGCGCACCGTATTTATGTATCCCAGAGGATAATGCTCCTGCGGTAAATGGATCTGCTGGCGCAATCGCCTCTATATTAAGGTTCTTAATCGTAGCACCTGTGATGGTATTAAATAAGCCTGTCTTACTATCGAGCTGCAAGCCCTTTATCGTATAGTTGTCGCCATCAAGACCACCTTGAATATTGGGGATCCCCGTCCATCGCTCCCCCTCCTCGAAGGTTAGCGTGATATTGTCAGTGAGTTTGGAGTGCTCATCGCTATTGCGATTATGTAGATACTTCAGAAGCTCAAGTGTTGCCTGATCGGGTATAGCCCACGGCTTCTCCGCAGATCCATTTTGAATATCGACAGAGAGGACGAGATCCACATAAGAGTCGATTGCATAACGATCGGTTGCAGGAGAGATCTGCCTGATGGTGAAGACGACCTCCTCCTCACCAGATTCATAATTAATGAAATCCTCAACAGTTATATTATCTTTTGCATAAAATCTGATCTTGTTATCCGTCAACTCTGCATACATAGCAAAAACAGTAGAATATTCCGAGCCGTTGTCATGCACCAATGGTATACTGGCGCGGCCGTGGTCTTTATTGCGCCCTACCCTGCTGTCGTAGACCAATGTGTATCCGTTAGGGTTTGGTATATCAAGCTCAATGATCTCTTTCTTGTCCAGATCAGCGATCGCAATGGAGGATACAACCCTCTTCGTCCACATTGATTTGATATCATCACCCCAGAGCTTTTTGATACTCATCCCCCCTGTGAGTACGGTGGTATCAGGATCTAAGATCGTGTTAGGGGTGTTCACCTCCACCCAGCCCATGAAAATTTTCCCCTCCTCTGTAGGGAACGGTTTATCCATCATGAGTTGGGTATGAATTGTTGTGTTAGGGAGGATCTCCAACTCTACTCCATCTATAGTAACGAGCGGATGCCAGATCGCATAGAAGGTTATATCTGTTTCACCATATAGACTTGCATTATCATTTCCATGATATAGCGCAGTTTTATTGTCTGCACGCCGATCCCAGCCGTTGAAAACGTGATCTGCTCTAGTCAGGTCGTCTCCTCTAGGCAGGCTGAAAACGCTACCAGCAGAGCCTCCAGTTTTAGGCGGTATCTGTGGCGTACCCCCCTGCATATCGAAGTAGACGTTGAGTGTCTTGACCGCCCATCCTGCATTAATCGTTATATTGTCTGTTATAGGAGTGTTACCAAAATCAAATTCTGTGAAGCCTACAGAGTTCAGCGTCCAGCCACGAAAGTCATATTCGTACCGTGTAGGGTCTTCTGTTGTTGGCTTAGTGGCATATTCGCCATAACGCACCGACTGCTCAGGAGGGAGATCCCCTATACCCCCATTTAAGCTAAATTTTACGGTGTATGTGTTGAGCGTCCACGTTGCATTTATAGAGATATCTGCGGTAATCGGTGTGCTGAAATCAAAATTCCAGCCGTTGAATGTGTACCCCTCTTTAGAGAGCGGCGCAGGCTCTGTGGCAAGTTTACCATCTTCAATCGATTGAGTGGAGACCACTTGATCACCATCTTTAAAGGTGACGGTATAGATTGTTGGCTCTGGATCGACGGGAGGGTCGATCGGAGGCGTTTCATCTTGCGTCCACATTGCATTTATAATGGTGTCTTGAGTGATCGGTGTGCTGAAATCGAAATTCCAGCCGTTGAATGTGTACCCCTCTTTATTTAATGGCTCAGGCTCTGTGGCAAG
>JAITWF010000119.1 GCA_031285415.1 Deferribacteraceae bacterium | reverse complement strand
AACGCCATCAATATGGGCAGAGTCTCGCACGCATACCTATTCACTGGTGCTAGAGGGGTCGGCAAAACTAGTGCCGCACGAATTTTAGCTAAAGCTCTGAACTGCCTCGCCCCTATCGACAATAACCCATGCAATCAATGCGAGCATTGCCTTGAGATCACAAATGGCACCGCAATGGATGTGATGGAGATCGATGGCGCCTCTAATCGTGGTATCGACGAGATCCGCCAGCTGCGAGAGGCTGTTCGGTTTCTCCCTGTAAAGTATCCTTATAAAGTATATATAATAGATGAAGTCCATATGCTGACGGAGGCTGCGGCAAACGCCCTCCTCAAAACCCTTGAGGAGCCGCCATCATACGTGGTGTTCATCTTTGCTACTACTGACGCACACAAGATCATGCCAACGATCCTATCTCGCTGTCAGCGGTACGATTTCAAAAAGATACCGTTCGACGATATGCACGCCGCACTTGAAAAGATCTTTCACCATGAGAAGGTCACCTACGACGTAAATGCGCTAAACCTCATCATCCGCCAATCGGAGGGGTGCATGAGAGACGCACTGTCGCTATGCGATCAGGTGATCTCATACACATCGGGCAACGTATCGTACACCACCGTGGCACAGATGATGGGGATGGAGGGCGATTCTGTTATCGGCGAGATCTACGCAGCTGCAATGAGGGAGGATCTCTCTCATATGGAGGAGCTGATCTCAAGGCTTGTCGACGCTGGAGTGTCGCTCTCGTACGCTGTGGAGCGCATGATAGCTCACACTCGCAATCTGCTACTCCTATCAAAGGGGGCGGCAGGTGGGCTGAAACTCACCTCCGACGAGTCCGACTTCTATAATACACTACTAAAAGACGCTACAGAACACCGCCTATTTGCGCTATTTCAGCTATTTCAACGGCTTCATGCAGATTTAAAATATTCGCCGTTCGCTAGATATACCTTTGAATTTGGACTATATAAAGCTGGCTCGCTCTCTCGGATTATCCCGATACCTGTTCCTGTAGGGGTGGGGTCAGCCCGCCCTAAAGAGGAGGTGCCAACGTCAACGCCGATTGCCCAGACGGCACCTGCTAAAGAGGCACCTGTGCCAGCCGCCCCTATGCTATTATCCACACTGGAGAAGCGGTGGAACGAGATCCTAAACTCTCTAAAGGGGGAGAACCCTGCACTATCAGCCGTGTTGCAGCATAGCGCACTGAGGGAGTACTCAGCGGACAGGATCGTCATATCGTTCCCTAAAGAGCGTAAATTTCACTACGATAGAGCTACAACGGCGGAAAACCTGACACTATTCAAGGCATTCCTGCAACGGAAGCTTGGAAATGTCTCACTCGATATCTTAAACGGCGACGTTGACGAAAAAAAAAAGCCTCTGATCGATAAGAAGCAGGAGCTTGAATCGCTATACGACAAGAAGCTAAAGCAGGAGAGCGCAGAGATCCCTGCGGTGAAGAGGGTGCTGGAGCTTTTTGATGCAAAGGCAGATGATATGAAGGTAGTGAAGAGAGAGGGTTAATGTGGACGAGAAGAAGCTATGGGTCTTTGCAGGACCAAATGGTAGCGGCAAATCTACAATCATAAACAGATATCTAGTCGAAAGGCTTCCTATGATTAATCCCGATATTATCGCTCACGAGATCGATCCATTGAGGATTAATGAGCCTGACGTACACCTAAAGGCTGGCAAGATCGCCCTTCAACGTCGCAAAGAGTATTTGCAAGAGGGAATCTCCTTCGCCCTTGAGACCACACTCTCTGGAACAAGCGAGATTAAGTTCATTAACGACACCTCAACCGCTGGCTATCAAGTCAATATCGTTTATGTTGCCGTTAAGAACTCTATGCAAAATGTCTCACGAGTTGAACTTAGAGTAGAGAGGGGCGGTCACAATGTGCCACCAGAAGATATAGTCAGAAGGTACGATAGGAGTATGTCAAATATCGCTCTGCTCTTGAAAATGGTGGATAGATGTTATATAATTGATAACTCTGACCTACCACATCTATGTGCGGTAGTTATTAACGGTCGAGTGCGCACTAGGCGCAAAATTTTGCCCGATTGGGTTAGCAAAATTATCGGAGGCAGCTATGAAAAACTTATTAGACTTAAATAAATTTGATTACGTTGACGAGCTTGAGGCGATGATCGAGCGAATCGAGCATAGCAACCTCCATGAGGAGATAAAGCAGGAAAATTTCGCATTAGGGCTTCCTATATCGTATATGATCGGCGATGATAATGTTCGAGAGTACTCTGATGGCACGCTTGAGTACTTCACATACGTTGATGGTAAATATACTGTATTGCGGTCTACAAAAATATAAAAGGGATTGGAGATTATACAATGAACATGCAGCAGATCATGCGCCAAGCGCAAAAGATGCAGAAACAGATGGAAGAGATGCAGGCGGAAGTTGGAAAGCAGGTTGTAGAGGCTACCGCAGGTGGCGGTATGGTGCGAGTGAAGATGAACGGCAAGCAGGAGCTTCTAGCTATCGAGATCGAGAAGGAGATCGTAAACCCTGACGACGTTGAAATGCTACAAGACTTAGTTATCGCCTCCGTAAATGAAGCTCTCAAAAAATCACAGGCTCTCATGCAAGACAAGATGCAGGGGCTTACTGGCGGTATGGGTCTTAACATTCCAGGATTGTTTTAGTCTTGTATAAGATCCGTGCCTTAGATGAATGTGTATTTGAATTAGGGCGGCTTCCAGGGGTAGGGCGCAAAACTGCCGCTCGCCTTGCCATGCATATCCTCAAGATGAAGCCAGAGGATGTGCAGAGGCTTGCCGATAAGATCGTGGCGTTCAAAGAGAATACGCTATTCTGCTCTGTCTGTGGCGGACTATCCGAATCTGAGGTCTGCCCTGTATGCTCTGATAAAAACAGAGTGCAGGAGACGCTATGCGTCGTTGAGGACGCTAAAGATCTATTCGTAATCGAGCAAACTGGCTACTATAAAGGTAGATACCACGTATTAGGGGGCAAAATATCGCCCCTAGATGGAATCGGCCCTGACAAGCTACGTATTGAAGAGCTTTTCAAGCGGATCACCGATGAGGGGATCAACGAGGTAATTCTTGCTACCAACCCCGATGTCGACGGTGAAACCACTGCGATATACCTTACACGTCTACTAAAACGATTCGAACAGCTCAAGGTAACAAAGCTCGCTAGCGGTCTGCCGCTAGGCACTCATATCGAGTATGCCGATGAGATGACGGTGCTTAGAGCATTAGAGGGCAGGCGAGAGCTATAATGCAAAACAAGATCATACTTATAAACTCTACATCGCACGAAACTCGTGCCGCAGTGCTATCGCAGGGGAATATCTCTGAACTTTTCCTTGAGCGATCCAGAAAGCGCACCCTTGTGGGGAATATCTATAAGGGGAAGGTGGTGAAGGTGCTACCTGGCATGCAATCCGCCTTTGTCGATATAGGGCTTCATAAAGCGGCATTTCTGCACGTTGCCGATATTCACACCGACATATCAGATATCGAGGATGAATCGGAGGAGTACGACGATATCGTACCAACCGAAACCTCATTCCCCCCAATAGAGGATCTTCTGCACGAGGGGCAGGAGATTATCATACAGGTCGCAAAAGACGCCACAGGGAATAAGGGCGCACGGCTCACTATGCACCTATCGCTTGCTGGCAGACACCTTGTACTAATGCCGAACTATAGCCATATAGGGGTATCTCGCAAGATAGAGGATGAGGATGAGCGTGATAAACTGCGAGACATACTCAAAACGATCTGCCCTGCCGAACATGGGCTGATAGCCAGAACGGTATCGAAGGGGCAGAATATCGATGACCTCGTTGCTGATAGGGATTACCTTCTACGTATCTGGGCGAAGGTATGCGAAAGTGCCGCAAAATCTGGCGCACCAAAGCTTGTATACGAGGATGACAACTTAATATTTCGCATTCTGCGAGATGTCGTCAGCGAGGACACTAGCGAGCTTATTATAGATAACGAGTCCGACTATAACGAGCTACTGCAATTTTGCAAAGATTACCTTCCAGAGCTTGAGGGGAAGATCACTCTATATAATAAACCGACTCCGCTATTCGACGCATATAATGTGGAGCTTGAGATCAACCGTGTTTTAGACAAGAAGATCTGGCTACGCTCTGGCGGATATATCATAATAGACCCAACAGAGGCACTGACCGTGATCGATGTCAACACCGGCAAGTTTGTTGGTAAGCGCAACTTTGAGGAGACGATCCTTAAAACCAACATCGAAGCGGCTCGAGAGATCGCACACCAGCTGAAGCTTCGCAATATCGGTGGGATCATAATCGTTGATTTTATCGATATGGAGGTATCGGAGAATAAGACGAAGGTGCTAAACCTGCTGGACGAACTGTTGCGAGAGGATCGGGCAAGAGCGTCTGTAGTGAATATCACGCCGCTTGGGCTTGTGGAGATCACTCGCAAGAGGGCGCAGGAGAGCGTTATCCGCCTGATGAGCGAGCCTTGCCCATACTGCGAAGGGCGTGGCGTGATCAAATCGAGATTAACCGTCTGCTACGATATATTGCGGATGATCCGACGTATCGGCCCAGAATCGAAGGGGAAGCGCCTACTTCTGGAGGCTCATAACGAGGTTGCGGATATCCTCCTCTCAAATGAACGTGAGAGCCTCGACGCACTAGAGAAAGACTTTGATATCTCTATCGAGGTGCAGTTCCGCCCGAACTTTCATCTGGAGAACTACGAGATAATTCCGCTGAATAAACGTTGATATAATAAAAAAACAAGGGCGAGCAGACCTCGCCCCTACACCAGAGCTTCGCACCTGCATTGCCGTTACGTAGGGGCGGGGTTAGCCCGCCCAAGACTATAATTTAATTATTGCCACTGCTAGATAGCCAGCGTCTGCCTCTACATCGGTCGACTTTGTGAGATCAACTATCATCTCCCCCTCTAGCGTTGCCCTCTTTACGATAGTAGCGACGGTGGGGGAGTATCTCTTCACATATTCAAGCAAGATCGGTAATCTCTTCGAGATCTTCATAATCACAACTGTGCGAAATTTTAACGTTAATTCGTGCAGTTCTTCTGCGGTATCTGGCATACCCTGTACCACGAAGCTATCTCGCCTCTCACCAAGTGGGATCGCCGCAATATTAGCACATGCCACATACGACGGCACCCCTGCGATGAAGATCGGCGTTATATCAAGTTCACGAAGCTTCTGCGCCAGATATAGCGAGGTGCTGTATAGCATATTGTCGCCTAAGGTGACGTACGCCACCGTTTTACCGCTATCGAGTGCCGATTTAATCTCACTGGCAAGTAGAGTATACCGCCG
>JAITWF010000117.1 GCA_031285415.1 Deferribacteraceae bacterium | reverse complement strand
CAATATGGGCGATCGGGGATCGGGCTACTATCCTGATTATATACGAGCAGGTGTATAGTGTAGCCCAGAGCCTTTAGCGATTCGCAGAGGGATGATATGTAGACGGTTGCAGCATCGTTTCCGCAGATAGGGGTGACGACGAGCGCATGTTTTGCATCTCTATCAGGCTTTAGATCGATCTGGCTGACCATATCCTGTATACTTTGATACGATATCCCCATCAGCTGTTTTAATGTTACCGACACAGAGGCGGCTATCGACAGCTTTTTAAACTGCCTCCAGATGAACTTGCCGAACCTTGTATTGTAAATTGCTCGAAGCATTAACCTTTCCTTTGTAAAAAATCGCCTACATGGCGTAGTGCAAGCAATTTTCACCGTTACTTTTTCCTTTTTAAGAAATCAAAGAGATCGCCAATGGAGCCTACGCCACGCTGCAGAAGCTCCTCCATAAAGATCAAAAACAACATCGCTGTAAAATCTGAATCGTACAACGCTCTATGTCTATAGCTGCCATCCTGCCTGTGATTTACAAGGCTGTGATACTCGATAAGAGCGTCCAGACTATGACTTTTGAGCGTAGGGTAAAGCCTGCGAGAGAGTTTTACCGTATCAAGCACATGTGTAAATGTGGGTGCCAGCTGGCAATCCGACAGTGCGCTATTTATAAACCTCATATCAAATGGGGCGTTGTGAAACACTAGCACGCAACCATCAACTCTCTCTATAAACTGCTGCATAGCCTCTTTTGTAAGTGGCGCATTAAGTACCGTTTTGTTGGTTATCCCATGTATACGGCTAACCTGGTAGGGTATATTAATTTCAGGGTTTATCAGGGTCGAGAAGCAGTTTTGTTGATTCAGCGTAAGGGGTGGCTCGATAAGCACCGCAGCAATCTCCACCAGCTTCGCACCCCTCTCTGGCACCATACCAGTGGTTTCTGTATCCGCAACGGCAAATTTTATCTCCGTTATAGGGGTATTAAGATCTAATGCGCTCATATATCCTCAAAAAATCGTTCAAAGTGAGCTCTTCCCCTCGTATTGTAGCCGAAATATCAAGCGAATTTAAAACCGCTGGGAGACTTATACACTCTTTAAGGTTATTTTGCAACGTTTTTCTTTTCTGTGAAAACGCTTGCCTAACTAAGGATAGGAACTGTTTTTCATCGGATCCTTGTAGTGGTAATGATTTTCTAGGTGTGAATGTCAGGATTGTTGACATGACATTCGCGTTTGGCCAGAAGTTTCCGCCGCCAACATCTCGAACTTTTTCAATCTCGTAAAAGTATTCGCAGTAGACTGATAGCGATGATCGCTCTTTGCTTCCATGTTTCGCCGATATTCTGGAGGCGACCTCCTTCTGAAACATAAATACGGCTCTCTCGATGTTGTCTATCTGATTGGTGCAATGCTCAAGGATCTTTACAGACATATTATATGGGAGATTTCCTACAACGATCACCTTATCGGCAACGGTGGATAGCTGCACATTCAGAGCGTCATCGTGTATGATCTGTATCTGTGGGAAGAACTCCTCTTTGTTAGCATTCAGGAAGGTAGCGGCGTTTGAGTCGAGATCTATTACGGTGAGGTTGTTGGTATGTTTGTAAAGCTCCTCCGTCAGAACGCCGCAGCCAGGGCCGATCTCCACTATATGAGAGGTGGGGAGGATCTTCGCTGAGTCAGCTATCTCTTTGATAAACTGCTTGTTTGTAAGGAAGTGTTGCCCCAAACTCTTCTTGGTGCGCATATACTCATCTTTAAATCTTCTTATAAGTTCAGACATTGTTTGCAATCCTATGTGCGGCTATTATAGCGTTTTTGAGACTGTTGTTGTTTGCAATCCCTTTGCCAGCGATATCAAATGCGGTGCCATGCCCCACCGATGTGCGTATAATGGGGAGATTCAGCGTTATATTTACTACATTGTCGGAGCCACCCATCTTTACAGGGATTAATCCCTGATCGTGATACATCGCTACCGATATGTCGAATGAGTCGCAGTGGGCGTAAAGTGCGTCGGCAGAGTGTACGCCAGTTGCATTTATCCCTTCGTTGACTGCCTGTTTTATCGCAGGGATGATAGTCGTTATCTCCTCGTCCCCTAATGTGCCGTTGTCGCCAGCGTGCGGATTTAGCCCACAGACGGCTATGCGAGGGTGATCGATACCGAAGAGCCTTCCAGCACGATCAGCACTTCGTATCGCCGATAGCACCTTTTCATGGGTGATCTGCTCCGGTATATCTTTAATTGGCAGGTGTGTGGTGACTAGGATTACACGCACCTTATCAGATGCCAACATCATCGCTACATCTTTGCCGCCAGTGAGCGCCTCGAGGTACTCTGTATGCCCTGCATAGTTGTATCCTGCCATGGCGATGGCGTGTTTATTGATAGGGGCTGTTACGATAGCGTCAAAACGCCCAGCCATCGTCAATTTAACGGCATGCTCCACAGCCTGCATGGCGATCTTGCCGCACTCTGCGCTACATACGCCGTACTTGATAGGGAAGGGTGTGATGTCATATGGCAGTTCTTCTACCGTGGGGGCGGGGTCTGTCCGCCCTGTCTTCAATATGCTCTCAAATGCGTCATCTAGCACAAATTTAGGGGCTACTACGGTGAACGGATACTGTTCGACAAAATCTCGTTCAAGTAGCGTCTTTGCAATAATCTCTGCCCCAATTCCTGCTGGATCGCCAATAGTTACGGCTATACTCTTCATACGCTCAATTCTCTGTATTTTTCTATGAAAGTCAATCTTAAAATGATGTGATTATTTTCAATGAATAGCAAATTTAAGCTTGACATGTGCAATTTTTCTTATTACGCTAGCACATAGCAGAATCAATACTGCGTCTATTGTAGTTTTTTCAATATAATCATATTTGACCTTTCAAAAACAGTGCTTTTATAGGCGTGTTGCGTTTAATAAAAGCGTGTAGGCCAATCTTTAAGGAGTGTGCTAGTGAATTTAACAGAGCTGAAAAAGAAGTCGGTTGAGGATCTGATGTCGATCGGTACAGATTTAGAGATCGAAAACGTAGGCAATCTGCTTCGTCAGGAGCTAATGTTTGAGATTTTAAAGGCTACCAGCGAGCGTAATGGGCAGATCTACGGTCAGGGCGTTCTTGAAATATTGCCTGATGGGTTTGGTTTTTTGCGTTCAACAGATTTCAACTATCTACCAGGTTCAGATGATATCTACGTCTCCCCAGCTCAGATACGCAAATTTGGCCTTAGGGTAGGGGATACAGTCGCTGGCGAAATCAGACCGCCACGAGAGTCAGAGAAGTACTTTGCACTATTAAAGGTCGAAGCGATCAACAATGATACCCCCACAAGACAACGAAAATTATTTGAAAACTTGACTCCGCTCTTCCCAGATGAACGTATCAACCTTGAAGCGTACCCTGTACATTACGATACACGCACTATGAACCTTATCTCCCCTGTCGGTAAAGGACAGAGGGGGCTTATCGTTGCTCCACCTAAGACTGGTAAGACGATGCTCTTAAAATCGATCGCCAATAGTATCTCCAAAAATCACCCCGAAGTTGTAATGATTATCCTCCTTATAGATGAACGTCCAGAGGAGGTTACGGATATGCAGCGCTCTGTAGAGGCGGAGGTGATAAGCTCGACCTTCGATGAGCCAGCATTCCGACATGTGCAGGTATCGGAGATGGTGCTGCATAAGGCAAAACGCCTTGTGGAGCATGGGAAAGATGTTGTAATCCTGCTTGATAGTATCACTCGTCTTGCAAGGGCGTACAACTCGATAGAGCCACCATCAGGTAAAGTCCTCTCTGGCGGTGTAGACGCTAACGCTCTGCACAAACCGAAACGTTTCTTCGGTGCTGCACGTAATATAGAGGAGGGGGGAAGCCTTAGCATAGTGGCGACCGCCCTTGTGGATACAGGCTCTCGTATGGATGAGGTTATCTTTGAGGAGTTCAAAGGTACAGGTAATATGGAGCTTCACCTCGACCGCCGCCTTGTAGAGCGTCGCACCTTCCCAGCGATCGACGTCAATAAATCTGGTACTCGCCGTGAGGAGCTACTCCTTACTAAAGAGGAGCAGAATAAAGTTTGGATCCTTAGACGATTCCTCTCCAGCATGAACGCTGTAGATGCAATGGAGTTCCTACTTGATAAGATGAAGGGAACTAAAAGCAACCAAGAGTTTTTGGACTCAATGGGGAAATAAATAATGGCAAGAGTAACAGATATATTTAGAGATTCAGTTTTAATTAACCTATCGCTAGTTGATGTTGTGATCAATAATTGCTCTGATGAGCTTTGGGAGAAGAAGTTTGGTGGCGACTACTATTGGGCACAGGTGTTTCACCTAATAGGTGGTGTATCATACTTTATGGGGCTAGTTGGTCAGGAGGGTCTTCCTATGATCCCTGAAAACACTGGCACCGATGGAATCTTGCGTAAACCATCAGATCCATCTCTAGATCACTCAAAGGAGAAGGCTCTCGCCTTTAATAAAGAGATGATGACGGCTGTTGCGGCGGCTTTTGATAGGCTAGATGATTCTACGCTGTTCACGCCGATAGATTTTTACGGTAATCCTACGACTCATGGCGGTATGTACAGCCTGCTTGCGGCGCATATCCTTTACCATATAGGGGCTTGCGACGCAGCACTTAGGGATAATGGACTTACAGCGGCGATATAGTTAGGAGGTTATTATGCAGAGAATGCAAGCAATACAGTTTGAATCAATAGTTGACGATGGTGTTATTCATATCCCTGATGAATATGTAGAGCAAGTTGCTGGTCAAGTTAAAGTTATACTGCTGTCAGAGGCTACATCGTTGAGAAAGACTCGCAAGCCATTTGCTGCTATATCGATAAACACTAAAGGATTCAAATTTAATAGAGATGAAGCAAATGCAAGATAGAGTGTTTATTGATACAAACATCTTCTTCTATCTATATTCGACGGATGAGGTCGAGAAGCGTACAAAGATAGAAGAAGTTACTGAACAATATAGTTGTATTACCAGCACTCAAGCTATAAATGAGTTTAGCAATATTCTAATTAAAAAATTGAAACTTCCTGTCGAGCAGATAAAGAGTGTTATAGCTGAAATATACTCATTTTGTAATGTTATAGAGATAGAACTACCAATCATTGAACAGGCATTGGATATACATGAAATGTATAAATATTCGTACTATGACTGTTTAATGCTCTCTGCAGCTCTTACATCTAGATGTACACAGATTTTTACAGAAGATATGCAAGATGGACAGATAATTAAAAACAGGCTTACAATAAAAAATATCCTATAATACGGAGGGCGTTATGTCTAAAATTCGAATTCTCGTTGCTAAACCAGGGCTTGATGGACACGATAGAGGCGCAAAGGTGATAGCACGCAGCCTTAGAGACGCTGGCATTGAGGTTATATACACAGGGCTTCGTCAGACTCCAGAGGCGATCGTTGCCACAGCTATACAGGAAGATGTCGACGCAATCGGCGTTAGTATCCTCTCTGGTGCACATAACACTATATTCCCTAAGATCGTAACGCTACTGAAAGATAAAAAAGCCGAAGATATCACAGTTTTTGGCGGCGGCGTGATCCCTGAGGATGATATTCCGTTCCTACTTCAATCTGGTGTTGCCAAGATCTTCACCCCTGGCACGGCGACGGAAGAGGTGATCGAGTTCGTCAATAATAGTATAACCCCAAAAAGCTCTGCAATAGCATAAGATGATCACCTCCTTAGTTGCTCGAGCGATAGATGGCGATATCAGGGCGGCGGCACGCCTTATGCGCCTTGTGGATGATAGAGATCCTGCCCACAATGAGGCGATGGGGCTTATATACCCACGCACAGGGCGTGCGCATATCGTTGGGATAACGGGCGCACCGGGGGCAGGGAAATCTACCCTTACCGATACCCTTATCGCTAAATTTCGTAAAGATGGCAAAACTGTTGGCGTTGTGGCTATCGACCCATCCAGCCCCTTTACAGGCGGCGCAATATTAGGTGACAGGATCCGAATGGCGGATCACGCTCTCGATGAGGGTGTGTTTATCCGCAGTATCGCTACTAGAGGACATCTTGGGGGGCTTTCTGTCTCTGCCATGGATATCGCCGCTATAATGGACGCTATGGGGAAGGATGTCGTTATAATCGAGACTGTGGGCGTTGGGCAAGATGAGGTGGAGATCGCCTCCGTTGCCGATACCTGCATTGTGGTGACTGTGCCCGGCATGGGCGACGATATACAGGCTATAAAGGCTGGTATCCTTGAGATCGCCGATATCTTTGTGGTAAATAAGGCGGATCGAGATGGCGTAGATCGCACGGTGAAAGATCTCGAGATGATGATGGAGCTAACCGCTCGTCGATCGGGCTGGAATCCGCCAGTGTTAAAGACTATCGCCACATCGGTTGCTGGGGTAGATGAGCTAGTAGGTAGTATCAATAGTCATCTTGAGTTTGGTAAGGGGGAGTTGCGAGAGATTAAGCGCAACGCTCGCCTATTTCACGCCGCACAGGGTGTTATAAAGGAGCGGATCTCCGCCAAACTATCGTATGGAAATCTATCAAAGGCGATCGCCGATAGTGAAAATAATCCGTATAAAGCCGTTGAAATATTATGGAATACGCTACTGCGGTAGGTTTTACATAATCCTGTCCTTTTCACCCAACCAAGTATTTGTAAAGCCTGCAACGCCAGTCTTATATATTTTCATACCATCAGCAAGGCTTTTGCCTGCAAAGAGTATACCCTGTCCATACGGATCATCTCCATGGACATTACGGTTATTGTTCAGATACCACATTAGCTCGTCAACGTTTCTTGCATGACCTTTAGTCTCCATCAGCCCTGAAATTCCAGGTACGCTACCTACTAGTTGAACATATTCAAATAGTAGCCCCATTTTAGCGTCATCTTCCTCTTGCAACGCCTCGTTAAACAGCATTAATATCTCTGATGGCACATCGTCGATCGCTGTGCTATTGCTGATAAATGACCGTCCATTCGCAGCTGTAGCTCTTGCAATCACATTGTCGTACTCTTTTTTATTGTCAGCCGATTGCACCATCCCTCTTTCATTGAAGAGCGATTGCACTTTGATCATCTCAAATTCACCTAAACCATCTTTCTCTCTGAATTTAGCGTCCCAAAACTCCTTTGCACTGTTGAAACTAGTTATGTTAACACCCTTAGCGGCGTTCTGTATATAATCTTTAGGTTTGATAACAAATTCGTGGTGATAATCCTCTAGATCGTCAAAGGTTATCTCCATTATGCGATCAGTCGATACGCCGATCGTCTCTGCAAGGGAAACCATCGTACCCCATTCAAAATCATCGAGATCCTCTGCCCCTTGGGCACGTTCGACGCTTTTGCCGATCTCTTCATACTGCTCAACCTTTCTCTTCGCCTCTTTCGAGACATCTTCTACCACAGATTCAACTTTTCCTGCCTCTTTAATCTTGCGAAGCTCTGTCTGCAATGCTTGTGCTACGGACGATATCTCCACGGTATCTTGCGCCTGTGCTGTAGATAGATTATTATTTGCAAAAAAATCGCTACGTTTTTGCAGGTCATTGTCGATCTTTGTTGAATTTTGTAAACCGAAGGAGAAGTTTAAATTGCTTATTGCATTCATATTTAGCTCCGCACAAAAGATAAGCTAGCAATGGTTGTCAGTATGATTCTTTCAGTACTGTTAAATCCATTTGGCAACCTTATCGGCAGCTAAATAAAGAAACTTTAGAGTTATTTTATTTCGGAATCATCTCAAAGATCCCATCGTTCAGAAACTTTATCGATAGCTCTGGATAGATAAAGCGTTTGCGATATTCGATAGGGATCTTCACAATATCTTTCTCTGTAGTCACTATATAATCGGCACTACCTGCCTCTTTTATCACTCGCTCTACATCGGCGGTGGAGTAGGGGTGGTGGTCTCGATATCTGCGCTCTCCAACGACATTCGCCCCCAACGCTATCAACTGCTCTTTAAACTGATCATGCTTTGCTATGGCAGATATTACAAAAACTCGTTTATCTAGAATATCTGAAAGTGACAGCACGCCTGTGTCTGTTATAAAGTGCGTATACTCATTCTGGCAGAAGAATACAGGCTTATCTTTGCAGTACTTTAACGCCTCCTTCGGAATATCGGTGGAGGTTGCTCGAGTGAAGACTATAATATCAGCTCGATTTAATGCCGATGGAAACTCTCGCAGGTAGCCAAATGGAGCTGGAAAGCCTGTTGATATAGGTCTTTTATGATCAAGCAGCACGATATCAACGTCACGCCTCATCTTGCGATGTTGAAATCCGTCGTCTAAGAGGAAGATAGTGGGGGAGTACTCTTGCATAGCGAGATTATATGAGGAGGTACGGTCTTTGCCAGTGATAACGATCGCTCCAGGCAGTGCCGTTGCCATCATATATGGCTCATCTGCTGCTATAGGTGGAGTGTGGAAGATCGTTTTGCCATCGCTGATGACGTTGGTACCGTATCCGATCCCACCTCTGTAGCCGAGCGAAAGGATAGCAACACGCTCCCCCTTTGCGATATAGTGGCGAGCGAGATGTATGGTGAACGGCGTCTTGCCAGTCCCCCCCATAGCGATATTGCCAACTGATATTATAGGGGGGTGCATAGATTTATTTATGGTATCCAAACTTGATCGATAGCATATCTGCCGCCTCAAGTAGCTGTGGCAGCAGAGTTTTTTTAATGTGTTCCGACTTCATCCGCTCTGTGGGGGCGGAGATACTCATCCCTGCGATTACCTGCCCCATAAAGTTTTTGATCGGCGCAGCGATACAGGTAACGCCCTCCTCATACTCCTCATTATCGATCGCATAGCCCTGCTTCTGGATCGTATCAAGCTCTTTTGTGAGGGCGGTTAGCGACTTTATTGTGCGTGGAGTGTATGCATGCAGAGGGTCTTTATAGAAGGAGGTTATATCTCGATCCTCCATAAACGCAAGCTGAACCTTGCCTGTAGCTGTGGCGTACGCTGGGCCGATATTACCGATACGAGGGCGAACTCGAACCGCTGCATTCGTCTCTGCAACGCATAGGTAGACAACGTTTTTATCGCTTATAACGCTAACGTAGATCGATTCATCTACTGAATCTCGAAGCGATTTCAGCACAGGCATTGCGATCTCTGTCAGACTTAACTTGTTTATATACGCCTGCGAGATCTGGAACGTTTTCACGCCCAATCGAAAGTTATTTGTGTATTTATTGAAGTCAACGTAGCCAAACTTCTTTAAGGTGAGCAGTAGTTTATTTATATTGCTCTTGGTGAGTTTCAGCTTGCTACACAGCTCTGGCACGCTCTGCTCATGCTCGGCGTCGCCTAACACCTCTAACATGCGGATCGAGTTTGTAACAGCCTGAACGGAATATTCAGAGCGTTCTCGTGCGTTTTTTGTAGCTTTCATAAATACTCCTATAAAAACTAATTATTCTATGAAAGGGCGACCGAACGTCGCCCCTACACCAGAGCTTTGTGTATGCATTGCCGTTACGTAGGGGCGGGGTCTGCCCGCCCAATAAACAATAAAGCCTAAAACACCTGCTCTAATACAATAGTCTCAGTCCTATCCGTTCCAACCGATATTACGCAGTACGGCACCTTTACAAAATCGGTTATAAACTTTATATAGGCTTGTGCGTTTATAGGCAGCTCCTCTATCGTTTTCGCCTGCGAGATATCCTCTTTCCAGCCGTAGAACTTCTTATATACTGGTTTTGCGCTCTCGAGTGATTTCAGATTAGCAGGAAACTCCGTTACCTCTTTGCCATCGATCTCGTATGCCACGCAGATCCAAAGCTCATCGATACCGCTTAATACATCGAGCTTTGTGAGTGCGATATGCGAGAAACCGTTTATCATGCACGAATATTTCAACGCTACAAGATCTTGCCAGCCGCAGCGGCGAGGTCTGCCTGTGGTTGCGCCAAACTCGTTGCCATTCTTGCGAAGTTGCTCCCCCATATCATCCAAAAGCTCTGTAGGGAATGGACCTGAACCCACTCTGGTGCAGTATGCCTTAGCTACGCCGACGATATT
>JAITWF010000077.1 GCA_031285415.1 Deferribacteraceae bacterium | reverse complement strand
CTCTTCCGATCTCTCTGATATTTTCAACGCTCAGAAGGTCGCCAGCACGCATGCCAGAACGATTTATCTTCTCTGCGTAGCAGGGGCCTATCCCTCTGCCTGTAGTGCCGATCTTCTTGTCGCCCTTCAACTCCTCTTTGCGTTTATCAAAGGTGGAGTGGTACGGCATGATTATATGCGCACGGTCGCTGATAAAGAGTCGCCCCTTAAAGTCGATCCCCTGTTCTGTAAGCTCTTTCATCTCTTTAAGAAGTGCCTCTGGCTCCACGACGACGCCGTTTCCGATAATGTTTACAGTATTTTCATGAATTATCCCCGATGGAATCAGGTGGAGAACGTACTTTTTGCCATTTACCCAGACGGTATGCCCAGCGTTATGCCCACCCTGGTAGCGCATAACGACATCTGCCTGCTTTGAATACATATCAACTATTTTGCCTTTGCCCTCATCGCCCCATTGGGCGCCAATTACCACCGACGTTTTCATCATATATCTCCTAAAAAAGATTCTCTATTGCTTCTAAATGCAACGCCATACCGCATGCGGTATAGTCGAGGTTAAACTTCTCCATTAATGTATCGTACCTGCCGCCGCCGCCAAGAAGCTCGCCTGTGACGGAGTGCAGGATCTCGAAACTGATCCCTGTGTAGTATTCTAGACCACGCATCTCGCCAGCGTCGAACACTAGCTTATCGGCAGGAAACCCCATCTCCATCGCTCTACCAAAGAGCGATTTCAGGTATTCACAGCGAGATTTCAGCTTTAGATCAAATGACGCCAGCGTCATAAGTTTGTCAAATTCATCTCTACCGCCAAACGATACAGGGAGATACTCTAATAGTGCCTTTAGCTCTGGCGAAGTCTCTAATCTTTCTATAAACGGTTTTAACGCATGCAGGCGTTTTCTCTGCAATATATCCATATATTCTGCTGCTGTACCCCCCAGCATTGAGAATACTCTTGATAAAAACGCCGCATCCCCTAAAACTATGCGATAGTCGGTTAACTCTATCTTATCCATACAGGCGGTAACGCAGAGAAGTAGCTCTAGATCGCCATCGATCTCGTTTGAGCCGTTTTCGGCGTAGCGTTCACAGCCGATCTGATACTTCTCCGCCTTAGACCCTTCATCTATATTGACGTTGCGAAATACTGTACCTCTATAGAACATACGGATCGGTAGCTCTAGATCGTTATGATATCCAGCCACCATTCGGCAGACTTGCGGCGTAAAATCGGGACGCAGTACAAGCTGTCTGCCGTTTGTTCTATCAGTAAAGGAGATAATACTCTCATCTCGAAAGTTGTGCGTAGCGGCCTTTAGTATATCGTAATATTCGTACATCGGCAGCGTAACCTCTGCATACCCATGTTGCACAAAAACGCTACTAAGAGCCTGCTCCACACTGTTTCGGCGAGCTGTGCGCTCTGGCACCAGCCCAAAGTTCGATGAGATTAATCTATTCGTTGTCATCGTTACGCTTTAGGTAGATGTGCGGCAAAGACCTCTTCGCACGCTGCAACGCCCTTGCCAAGCTGTACATTATAGCCGAACACCTTCAAACCCATCTCTATCGCACTGATCGCTGTGATCGTGTCGAAAAGCCCATGGTATCCGAGGTGGGATACACGTATAACCTTCCCTTTGAGGTCGTCTTGACCGCCAGCAAAGGTTATGCCGACTTTCTCTCTCATATAATATTCAAATTTAACGGCGTCGATCCCCTCTGGCATAAATACGCCAGTAGCGGCATTCGATGGGCTATCTACGGCAAGAAGCTTTAACCCCAACGCTGTAAGAGCTTTGCGAGTAGCCTCTGCACAGATTGCATGACGCTTGTAGATATTCTCAAGCCCCTCTTCGTTCATCATCTGGAGCGATTTAGTAAGTCCGTAGATCAGGTTTACCCCTGGAGTCCATGCGGTAGTATCTTTCTTCTGATTTTTCAGCTCTGTAGCTAGATTTAGATAGAACTTCGGCAGTGTGGAGGATTCTGTCATCTTCCACGCCTTCTGGCTGAGGGTTATAAATGCAAGGCCAGGAGGGAGCATAAACGCCTTCTGCGAGCCTGATAGCATTATATCGATACCCCACTCATCCATCTTTGTATCGTATACGCCAACTGAGGTGATACCATCGACCACGAAGATCGTATTGTCAAATTTACGCACAACTGCGGCGATCTCTTTTAGTGGATGGTAGACGGTCGTGGAGGTTTCACTCCCCTGTATGAATACCGCCTTTGTATCGGGGAATTTGTTCAGGTGAGCCTCTACGTCGGCAGCCTTGGCAGATTCGCCCCATGTATATTTAAGTGTATCAACGGTTAAGCCGTACTTCTTTGCAATAGAACCCCAACGTTCGCCAAATTTACCGCCATCGATCACAAGGATACGATCGTTTTGGCTTAGCGTATTCACGATAGAGGCCTCCATCGCAGCGGTACCGCTCGATAGAAGGATTATCACATCTTGCGATGTGCCAAAGAGGGGCTTCAAGCCGTTGCGTGCCTCAGCGAAGATAGCGGAAAACTCTGCGGTGCGGTGATGCATAACAGGCTTTGCGATCTCAAGTAGAACCTCTGCTGGAACTGGGGTGGGCCCTGGGGCGATCAAAAACTTCTTCAACATGGGTTAATCTTCCTTCTCTCTTTTTTCAAGTTTTTTCAAACGACTGCTGATATTAAACACGTAAAATCCGATTAGTGCAAATATTATCATGTAAGCTGCGAATAAGAATTCAAAGTTTTTCATACTATTCTCCTATGAAAATCGTTTATATTGCGCACTGCGTTGTTGTTTGAAAAAATGCAATCCTCATGTACGTCTCATGTACACATCGGATTACATTTTTTCAAGCCGCCTAGCATTGCACTAATTTAAACGATTTTTTACGTTATATATACTCCAAGTCACGTCATTGCGGACTCGATCCGCAATCCATTCCGTGGTTGCCCCTTCCAGTTGTGTTACTCCGCCGTATAATACTCCCTCTCCAATTTAGCCAAGCGCACACGTTTATTAGCAAGGCTTATATAGAGGAGGGTGAATGCGCCGAGTGCCACAAACATCGCAGTGCGCATATCGGGGTGCAGGCCGCCACCGCCAGATTGCACCACATTCGGGTGGATCGTGCGCCAGAAGCGTATCGAAAGGAACACTATCGGTACATCAAAGAAGCCGATTATCCCTAACACTGCGCAATACTTCCCCCTCTTGTCGGGGTCGTCGATGAACTTACGCAGGAATACATATCCAGCGTAGATAAACCAAAGGATCAGCGTTGTGGTGAGCCTAGGATCCCACGTCCACCACACACCCCACGTAGGGCGAGCCCACAATGGCCCAGTCATCAGTACTACGGTACAGAATAGAAGCCCAATCCCAGCCGAAGCCGCCGCCAAGTCATCGCTGAAATGGTTGCGCTTGATTAGGAATATTATACTGCATACGAATGTAACGAATAGGGCGGCAAAACCAACCCAAGCGGAAGCCACATGAAAATAGAAGATCTTCTGTATGGCTCCCATACGTAGCTCTAGCGGCGCATAAAAGAACGCAAACCATAGAGCCACAGGGATCATAACGATAGCTAAAACGTCAATTACGAAAAATAGCTTAGATTTTAACATTATATAGTTACTCCTCCACTACAGGATCAAATACTACAAGCGAGATAGCTGTGAATATTATATCGAATACCACAATGAGGCGTATCCATTTGATATAATCTTCAAGCGGCGACATTGCCACCATAGCGTTCGTTGCCTGGATCGCTGCCAGAAGGATCGGCACCAAAACCGGCAATAGAAGCAGCGGCAGCATGATCTCCCTAGTGCGTGTGCGTGAAGCAATCAGGGAAAATAGCGTGCCGAGCAGCACAAAACCGTATGTTGTAGCCGCTATCACAGCTAGCATCATCGGATCAGATAAAAGGTTTACCTCATATAGTATCACAAATAGTGGCAACATTACAGCTTGAAGTGCAAACATAAAGATTAAATTTGAAAAAACTTTTCCAAGGAAGATTGCATTGCGAGATGTAGGCGTCAGTAACAGTGCCTCAAGGTTGCCGCCGCTAGTCTCTGATAACATCGACTTGCCAAGCCCCAAAAGCCCTGAAAATACTAGTGCCATCCAGTATACACCGCCTGCGATCCTCTGCTGTTCATGCTCGCCAGGCTCGAAGATAAAGCTAAATACCACCACCACGAGAAGGGCGAATACTAGCATTGAGCTTATCACCTCTCTGGTGTGGAATTCGAGCATTACATCTTTGCGAATAATCGCTATTGTGTCTTTTAATATATTGTTTTTAGCCATTATCCACCATCGAGAGGTAAAATCCTTCAAAATCGCTATCAGCTACCGTCTTCTCACCCCAATACGCCATCTCCCCCTTGCTCATTATGAGAAGCCTTGAGGCGAGTGAATAGCCAAGCGATAGATCGTGTGTAACTAAGAGTATCGTAGTCTTCTGCTCGATCTGCTCCTTCAAGATCCCTGTCAGCACGTGGGAGGCGTGGCGATCAAGCCCAGTGTATGGCTCATCCAGGAAGATTATCTCTGGATTTTGCAATAGCGCACGAGCGATACTAGTACGCTGTAACATCCCTCTGGAGTAGGTGCGCACAGGATCGTGCATGCGTTTATTCATCTCCACTCGGGTGAGTAGCTCACTAGCCCTCCTTGCTGGATTATCCACGCCGTATAATGAAGCGTAGAATTGCAGGTTCTCAAACGCCGATAGCCCCTCGTATAGAAATGGCTGGTGAGAGATTACCCCTAATTTGGCACGATACGCCTCTTTAAGATCTTTAATCTTGCTTCCCTTATAGAGGATTGCGCCAGATGAGGGTTTCGTCTGCTGTGAGAGGAGTTTTAGTAGGGTAGATTTCCCTGCTCCGTTGGGGCCAAACACGGTGATACACTCGCCGCTAGCGATATCGAGCGTTAGCGGCTTTAATACCGTCTTTTCGCCATATTTTTTACTGATCTTGTCGAGCGATAATATATTACTGTTCATAATTTTTTCGCCACAGGGAGTGCTTGCGACACCCCATAAATTGCGCCAATACACATTATTACACATCCTATCCATATCCATATAATTAACGGCTGAAAGAGTATCTGGAATCTTATCATATTTCTGCGCATATCGTAACCCTGTAATATGAAATAAAGATCCCCACCTGCCGCCGAGTGGTAGGCAACTTCACCGAAGATATTGTCGTTATTGCTATATTCCCGTATCTCAGGAAAAAGTTTTGTCTTGAATTTACTCTCTTTATAGATATCAAGTGGGATGATATCAGAGCGATAGTTCTCCCCCTGTGCGTGATGTAGCTCGCCAACAGCTATATCATAGCCATGGAACGATATATTCGCATTTGGTGATGTTAAAATATCTGTACTATCTGTATAAAATGATGAGTAGATCACGCCAAACGCTAATATCGCAAGCCCAATATGCGCTACGATTGCACCAAATAGCCTACGGTTGCGCCATATAACAGATATGCCGCCCTTTTTTATAGCTTTACCGCCCATTATAACGAAGGCAGAGAGTGAAGCCGCCGCAGCAAAGGAGAGTATCAGCGGAGCAGGCTTCCTATATCCAAGTGCAAAGGGGATAACGAACGCTATAACGCCAATGATTAGCACTGGCAGGTACGATCTGATAAATTTAAATAACGCCACCTTGCCGTACGATGTAGCAGGGGCGAAGCTTGCAAAGACGAGGATCGCTGCAAAGAATGGTATTGCAATAAAGTTGTAGCTATCCTGTTTGACAGAGAACTTTGTGCCAGCCAGTAGCTCTGAGAACGTTGGCAGTATCGTATAGAATAGTAGCGCAAGGGTGAGTGCTAAAAATGCTAGCATTGCAAAGAAGAAGAGCCCCTCTTTAGAAAAGAAGTGGAATTCGTCATCTTTGTCATCGATCGCCTTGCGGTTCGAGAAGGTGACGACGCTATATACAACGATCGTTAGGAGCATAAAGAAGATGAAAAATCCGCCTAATGGCGACGAGCCGAAGGAGTGTACCGAATCGGTCATTATCCCCGAGCGTGTCAGGAATGTGCCGAAGATCGTCAGCTCAAAGGTGACGAGGATCAGTAGATAACTCCATGCCTTTAGCCTGTTTCGTCGTTCATACACTATCGAGGCGTGGATAAACGCTGTTGCGGTGATCCATGGGAAGAGGGAGGCGTTCTCGACAGGATCCCACGCCCAATATCCGCCCCAGCCAAGCTCTACATACGCCCACCAGCCGCCTAATACGATCCCTACCGTCAGAAATGCCCATGTGATCAACATCCAAGGGCGCACAGAGCGTATCCAAAAGTTCGTTACATCTTTTTTGCACGCAGAGGCGAAGGCGTGGGCGCATGGTATCATAAACCCTACAAACCCTAGATAGAGTAGGGGAGGGTGGATTAACATGCCAAAGTTTTGTAGCATAGGGTTCATCCCTCTGCCGTTCGACGGTATAAAGTCTAGCGTCTCAAATGGAGAGGTGATAAAGGTGCATAGAAATAGGAAGAAGGTCGTCGTAAAGACGCACGCTATATAGACGTAGCTCTGATAGATGTGATCGTGCTCTTTAAAGCGCCACAGCTCGATTGCGCTGAATGCACTCGCCAAAAAGCTCCAAAATAGCAGTGATCCAGCCTGACCAGCCCACAATGCGCTTAGTTTATAGGCGATAGGGAGGGCAGAGTCTGTGTAGTTTGCCACATATACAAGATTGAAGTTGCTTGTGATTAGGGCGAGGAGTAGCACTAACACTGAGATTGTAAGAGATATCGTCTGGATAAGGAGGAATATATTGCCAAGCCGAAAGACTGGGCATTTATTCCTCTCCTTTGCAGACATTATATAGAAAAGCATCGCTACTACCCCAGATAGTAGCCCAAATGCCTGAAACAGAAACCCGATTTTACCCACTGATCACCCGTGATATATTAATTTTGCGCTACGTCGTCAGGTGTTTTGGTTACGTTATCAGGGTGAACTTCACCCTCAGCTTCATATTTAGATGGGCATTTCGCCATCAGCTTCTTTGCAGTGAATAGGTTTTGGGATACATCGTATGTGCCCTCTAGCACAACCTCGGCACCCTCTTCAAATGCGTCAGGGATCTCGCCGTTGTAGGTAACGGTCATCACGCCGCCGCCAGCATCTGTCACATCAAAGGTGGCGGTACGCTCAAATTTATTCATGCTAAAGTTTGTGTCGGTCACCTTGCCCGAGACTCGAAGCCCACGCTTTCCCTCAAGTGTGGTATCTCCAACAAGCTCTGAAACCTCTTTGTAGTATATCTTTTCACCGCTTACGCTAGATACAATGAAATATCCTAGTGCAGCGAAAACAACTGCGAATGCTACAATATACTTTGCATAGTTTTTCATCAAGAGACCCCTTAGTTTACATTTTTAATGATAGAATAATGGTACATAATCCAGTTGTAGTCAATATATATTTTTCTGATTGACACCGCTTTCAGTTAATGACAGACTAAACGTGACAAAGTTCAATACAAATGTAGGTTATATGGATATATTAACTGCCTTCACGGCTGGAATTTTAAGCTTCCTCTCCCCCTGTATACTGCCACTCCTCCCTGGATACCTGTCGTTTTTAGCTGGCAATACCCTGAATGGCACAAGAGATAATCGCAGAGCGATTACAGGTGCGTTCATCTTCGGTTTAGGCTTCACACTTGTATTTATCGCGATGGGGGCAACGGCTACCGCATTTGGACGAATGCTAATCCAATATCAAGGGATAATTACAAAGGTTTTAGGGGTGATCGTTCTGCTATTTGGGCTTCATCTGGTGGGGCTTCTCAAGATTAAGCTATTATACAGAGAGAAACGTGTGCGAGTTCTGTCGACTGTGCGTAATAGATATCTACATGCGTTTTTATTGGGATTAGCCTTTGCCTTCGGCTGGACGCCGTGCATAACACCGATCTTAGGCGGTATCCTCACAATGGCGGCGCAGAGGGAGACGCTAGCTGGTGGAATGGTACTTTTATCGGTTTATTCGCTAGGATTATGGATTCCATTCGCCGTTGCGGCGCTATTCACAGTGCCTACGCTGTCGCTACTATCAAAATATCCTAAGCTAGCTAGAAATGCGCAGTATCTAGCTGGCGGAATGCTGATAATTATGGGAGTACTGCTGATTAGCGGGCAGATGACAAGGATAAACGCACTGTTTCAGTGAATCAGTCGCCATCGTGAGCCTCTGCCTGTGCCAGACTGCGTTACAACGCCTTCGTCTTTCATAGCTGCAAGCACCTTTTTTATCATTGCGCTACTGATCTCTGGTAGTCTTGAGGATAGCTCGGCAACGCTGAACTCCTCTGCAAATGCGAGAGCCTCTCGGCGTATTAGGTCGGCTTTAGGGGCTTTTATATCCTGCTCTGATATTTTACTCTCAAACTCTTTATATGCGTCTTTTAATATCGACAAAAAGAAGCTCCACCACTGAATAATATCGTTCTTTGCCTCGTGCCAGCCTTGCGAGCAGTTATATAAAACGGCGTAGTACTCCTCCTTTCGCTCCTCGGTTAGTCGCTCTAGACTTATATATCTACTGACGATGAACCCCTCTTTTAGTAGTAGGTATGTTGTCAGAAGTCTTGAAACTCTACCGTTACCATCTAAAAAGGGGTGAATACTTAGAAGATCAAAGATAAATGTAGCCACCTTGAGTAGCGGAGGCAGTTGTGAGGTATTATAACTGCTACATAGATTTTTCATTAATTCAGGTGTGTCTTTGGCAGAGGCAGGGGTAAATCGTATCTTTTTTCGCCCCATATTATCAAATTCTACGATCTCGTTGTTGATTTTCTTGAATTCGCCTGCATGACCGCTTGTGGCGCACGTCATCTTATGTAGCTTTAGAATGTAGTTGATATTGATAGCGGTATCGAATTTTGAGGTGTAGACAGACTCTAATGCCTTTTTATAGCCTAGAAGCTCTATCTCGGAGCGTTCTATCGGCTTTACGTCGCCGTTTAGTAGTGGTGCTAATCTACTCTGTTCGACAGTGATCCCCTCGATTCTATTGGACGATTCAACGCTCTGAATTAGCGTTTTTTTGAGCAATGTGTGCAACGTTTCTGGCATGGTGTTGGAATATAGATCTTGTTTCCCACGATACTCCATGCACTGACTCAATAGCCAGCTAGTACCTAACGGAATGGAAATATTTTTAAAATCGTCTCTGTCTATATTTAAAAGCAATATTCACCTGTCTTTTATCCAATTATTATCCAATTAAAGGGCAATTATCCAATTACCGATCATGGCACGTCAAGCATGTGTCTAATGTGGCATGGTTGCCGTCTTTTGGCCACTCTTCGTGGCAGGTGAAACATCTATCGCCGCAGCCGCCGTTGACGTTTAGAGAGGGGAGGAGTTCAAATTTCTTAAGTGAGCCGTCGTGGCAGGAGGCGCAGCTACCAAGCTGTTCATGCTCTGGCGTCTTTGCAAGCTCCTCATGGCAGGTGAAGCAGTCGCCAGCGCAGTTGCTTATCCCATATTTCGGGGCTAGCACCAGCACCGCTACCACAAGTATGATGTAACAGAATCCAGCAGCAGCAAACCCCTTTCTGTTGCCATTAATCTTTTTCCCTTCCATCCCAACATCCCCTCATTTACAAGGCTATCGATCTTTATCTGTAGCGTTGATGAGATTTTACCGTATTTTTTTTCAACGTCAACAAAATTTATCCCATCGATCATGCGAAGCCCAAAAACTATATCTTCCTTTAAGACAGTTTCCCCCGATAATAGTTCGCTTTCAACTCTAGAGAGGGGATCTTTTATATAATCAGTGACGCTTTGCTGATGAGAGTAGCGTACTCGTTCAGCGCCCATATTTATCATCGAGTGTGCGGCGGCACCAACGCCGTAATAATCGCCCATCTGCCAGTAGTTTGTATTATGTTTAGACTGTTTCCTTTTGCGAGCAAAGTTCGATACCTCGTATCGTGCATATCCAGCTCTCTCTAGTATCGTAGCGATCTCATTCATCTGGAATGGGTCGTCCGACGCAGATTTTGCAAGATATCCAGTATCAGGGCTATAAGAGTACGCCGATATATGCGATGGATTCAGTGAAATTAACTGTTGCAAGCTATCTTTGATAGTATCGTACGGCACTGTGGGGATATCGTAGATTAGATCGAGGTTTAGATCCCAACGTTGTAGCAGCTTGCAAGCCATCAGTGCCTGTGCAGAGCTATGTACCCTGCCTAAAAGCGATAATACGCTATTATCGAGGCTCTGTACACCCATGCTTATGCGGCTTATTGGATATTTTGCCAGTTCGTTACATAGGGCTATATCAACGCTATCGGGATTGACTTCGATTGTGAATTCGCCGCCAGTATAGGTTATATTATCTAAAACTTTGCCGATAAACTCGCCTAACATAGTGCCACCGATATACGATGGCGTGCCGCCGCCGATGTATACTGTATCGAATGGAACTTTTGGCAGTGAGCGGATCTCCGCAATGCACGCCTCTAGATATTCGTGAATCAGCTGTGTGTCTGTGGTGGAATAGAAGCTACAGTATGGGCATTTTTGGGTGCAGAATGGGATGTGGATGTATAGTGATCTCATTTAATCTTCTTATTAATAGCGTATACCTCTGCCAATATCTCCGCCGCCACTCGGTATAGCTCCGCAGGGATCTCCTGATGTATATCGAGCTTCGAGAGAGCCTCCACAAGGTCGGAGTCCTCTCGTATCGGGATATTATGCTCGGCGGCCTTTGCAAGGATCTTCTCGGCAACGTGTCCTGCACCTTTGGCAAGCAGATGAGGAGCCTTGTCGGTCTCCTTATCGTAGCCTAATGCAGCGACCTTTTTGCGCTTCATTTTGCTAGCTCTCGCAAGCGCATAGCGTTCACTGGGGCTTTGCCGTTCGCAACATTTGCAAACACCATGAATATATTGGATGCCATGACGGAGTTCTTCACAGCGTCCTCCATAAACTTCTTCATATCGGCGTCGGCGTAGCTATAATCTAGGTGTTTCTCCTCCGTCGTCAGCCATGCAGGCGACCTGCCGTAGAGTTTGAAGTATAGGTTGTTGTTAGTGCATATAGGGTAGTATGGCGCAAAACCACGCACCTGCGGCATATCAAGGATCGTCATGCCGATCTTATTCTCTTTGAAGTAGTCAAACACACGCTCTTTGTACCATGTGCGGTTCATTAGCTCGGCAAAGAATGGGATCCCTGTGAATCTATTCTTTAGCTCTAGGATCATCTCCTGATTCTTCTTGCCAGCGGCGAAGGAGGGGTGATAGTCGGCGTAAACGCAGGCGAGCGTGCCAGAATCGATCATCGGCTGTATACCTTTTCGAAATTCGTTGTAGTCTGCGTCGCTCTCTGGATTGCGTATAAGTGTGCGAGGGAGGCGTACTGAAAACTTCACCCGATCGCCTGTGCGCAGCAGGATATGCTTCATCTTATCCGCCTCTGGCATGCGATAGAAGGTGAAAGCTACCTCTAGGAAGTTAAACCCCTTGTCTGCATAGTATGTCAGAAGGTCGTAGTTGTGAATCTCTGCTGGTGCGAAGTTCCCCTTCCAGTCGTCGTGATTATAGCCGCTGGTGCCGATATATAGGGGAGTTTCGTTCAATGTTAATTTGCTCATTTAAATCCATCTTTAAGAAGTTTATTTTGCAGTGGCGACATAGAATCTGGTCGGAACTTTCGCAGTTCACGAGAGAGTTCTAGATTTTTTGATAATGAATCTTTCAGGCGCACCGCCATATCGGCATTCTGCTCCTTTAGGCTCTTGATCTCCGCTGCCATCTGGGCGGCGGTCATCCCCTCCTGCTGTAAAGGGATAGAGAAGAGCTGATTCATTAGCTTATATAGATATGAAAAGCTGCCATCATCTAGAAATACTACGATACGTTCGCTATCGATATTCCAGCGGAAGTAGTGTCTCTTAACACCTTCATCTTCGAAATCCAATAGCGTTGTATCGCCCTTTATAAAATCGTGCAACCAATCAGGTTTTTTGCCATCGTAAACACGCCCCTCGTGTATCGTCTGCATTGTGTCGCCAGATAGCGTGCAGAGGTAGAAGGGGGTGCCGATACGTTTATTTAACGCCTGAATCGCCTCAATATTAAACATTATTAAGCGTTTGCCAGATCTGTGCAACCTTTGTATACGATGTCAAAAAGCTCCTCTAGGTCGCCCACCTCGATACAGGAGAAAGCGATACGTAGATCTGTTGCGCTCGTCGATATCGCACCCACGCCATATTTGTCTAAAAGGTGCATTCTGAGCTTTTCAGAGTCAACGTGTAGTAGCCTTAAACAGAGGAAGTAGCCAGAGTTGAATGGGTATACTGTGAACTGATCGGCATATTTAGGGTTAGATAAGATCTGTTTTGACTTGAGAGCTCTCTCTTTGAGGATCTCAACGTTAGCTTTGCGCTCTGCCTCAAAATCTGGATCTTTCAACGCTGCTGCAACGAACGTTTGAGATGGGTGTGTCACATTGCTTATAGTACCCCTGATTGCGCCAGCGACCTTCTTCTCTAGAGCCTCTAGAGCTTTAGACTCATCGTTTGCAGTGGTGCTGCCGAATGTGATAAACCCTACACGGAAGCCCCATACAAAGATCTCCTTTGTAGCTCCATCTAGTTTTATCGGCAAAAGGTTTGGGCTTAGGTGGGTGAGCATGCCGAAGAGCGATTCTTTAATGCTATCCTCGTAGAACATGCCAAAGTATGCATCATCTATAATAGCTACAATCTGTGTGCCGTTGTCTGCCAACGCTTTCAGCCCCTTAACTATGCGGAAAGCCTCTGCCGGTGTAGGTGTATACCCTGTAGGGTTGTTTGGAAAGTTTAATACTAAGATTACCTTAGGGCGAAGTTTGCCGCACTCCTCTACCTTTGCAAGCATCCCTTCGACGTTGAATCCGCCAGCTTCGTTGAAGATCGGGAATGTGGAAACGAGTCCACCACGTCTAGTGTTGAACGTGAGTCGGTAGTTCCCCCAGAATTTATCGGGCATAACAACGTAGTCGCCATCGTTGCAGAATAGATCGGCTACAATCGACAGACCGTGCGTTAGGGCGTTTGTAACGATAGGTAGCCCAGTATTTTTATCTTTTAATGATGGATTTTCATGCAACTGCTTCTCTTTCCACGCTTTGCGTAGATCCATGCGTCCAGTTGTAGGGGCGTATGTGTAGAGGTCGGCAGGAGCAAAATCTTGAAGATGTTTGTGGAGACAATCGAGGTGTATAGGTGTGCCGCCCTTTGTGGCGATACCGATAGTGGCGTTGAATTTGTATGCCTTCTCCTTTGCCTGTGCGCCTTGAGTGAGTATCCCCTTAGGCATAAACATCTCTAGCCCAAGCTGCGACAACATCTTATACACAGACGGTGTCTGCTCTTGTATAGCATTGTTTAATTCGATCGCCAACGGATTCATTAATAATCTCCTAATAAAAGTCATTATATTAGTGCACTGCGTTGTTGTTTTTGACAGCCTAATCCTCATGTACCTCTATGTACACTCCGGTTAGTCTGTCAAAAGCCGCCTAGCATTGCGCTAATCTAATGACTTCTCTACTGTTATATTAGCGCACTTAAAAAACGTATTTTATTAAACTACCATAAAAAACGCAACTGTTTTATTTAATTCCCCTTCGCTAGCGAAGGGGAATTAGGCTATCTCTTCGCCTTATTCCTCTGCTGTATCACAAAGAGAGCCTCTTCCGCTGGTAGCGGCTGCGAGAATAGGTAGCCCTGAAAGTGCTGTGCTCCTAGCTCGATAAGCTTCTCTAGCTGCTTCTCCGTCTCGACGAACTCCACCATCATCTCGATCTTTAGCGATTGGCACATAGTAGCGATCGTTTGTATAATCTCTGCTGAATGTATCTCTGTGAGTACATTTCTAGAGAGCGATCCATCGATCTTTAATACATCCACAGGGAACTGGCGGAGGTATAGAAGCGAGCTATGCCCCATGCCGAAATCGTCCACAGCGATACGTACACCGCTCTGATGAATCGTTTGTAGCGTTTT
>JAITWF010000062.1 GCA_031285415.1 Deferribacteraceae bacterium | reverse complement strand
ATAGCAAGGTAGACAAAGAGGAGATCGCTAAACATATGAAGGTGTTGGGGAATACCAACCCTGTCGAGGTGGATAATAAGACCGAGATGGACGCTCTTGTAGCATATATGCAGAAGCTCGGCACCTCTGTGGAGCAGTTGCAGCTAGTTGTAGTGACGGAGGAGGATTTTGATAATCATGGCAACCCTGCCAAAGGGAGAGAGGGGGCTGTGAAGCTTGGCAAAAAACTCTTCAAGGCGAACTGCTTCGGCTGCCACGGCGAAGAGGGTGAAGGGGATCTTGGGATGATGTTGCAGGGGTATAACGCCTATATGGATGAAAAGACAGCGTTTTTGACTATTGCAAATGGGATCCCTGGCGCAATGCCGCAGTTTATCAATGTGATGACGCTATCGCAGGTGGGTAGCGTTGTAGAGTTTGTGGCAACTTTAGAGGAGCCTCGTGAGGAGGATGATCATGAATGAGTTCGATTTTGAACGATTTGAAAGCAAAAAAACAGGCAAAACATTACCGTTAGGTTGGGTGGTGCTATCTATCGCCCTTATCATCGTCGGTGTTTACTACTTTATAGCGTACACGCCAGGGATATCGGATTGGAGCCAAGAGAAGATCTATCAGGAATCGATCCGATGAAGCTTGCAATAATAGGGACTCTGCTCTGTCTATCGATGGCGATCGTATGGTTCTACTTCTTTTCGCCGAAGCGCAAGGCAGATATCGAACAGCCAAAGTACGATATGCTGAACGAGGGTGATAAAAAATGAGGGCGGTTGGGCTACTCTTTCTATTTGCACTGCTGACGTTGACCCCTGTGGTTCTGACAGGGCTTCTATACTCCGATGGCACGTTGACGGATAACACGTATAATAGAAGCCTCGAGTATGATAGCAAGGTGCAGACGCTGAAAGACTCGATACTTATGTGGGAAGAGCCTATCTGTAGCGGTGGGCGGTGCCAGATAGCAGTAACGGTATCGCCTACGCCAGACAATGATAGCGTGGTGCTTCGTATCTTTCAGCCAGCAGATTCAGAGGAGCTTGCAATAGATAGTAGCTTCGCTGACAATCGGTGGCATAGTGCATTTACCTATCATGGCAGCGGCTGGTATATCTCAAAGCTTGAGTATACGCTTGCTGGCACGTTGATAGATGTGGAAAAGTCGTTTTATGTGAGGTGATTTATGAAGGTTGGAACAGCGGTTATGATCGCTTCTTTAATACTAATGCTTGGTGTACCATTAATGTTATCGATGATCTATTAATGAACTCGCTATTTATACTGATACCGATAAGTTTGGCGATGGGGATCGTCGTGCTGGCGGTCGTTCTATGGGCGGCACGCAGGGATCAGTTTGACGATCCAGAGGGGGCGAAGTACAGAATGTTGGACGATGAGTAATAATCATTGCCATCACTGTGGGCGTGAGACCCCCCCTAATACAGAGTTCTGCTGCAACGGCTGCCACGTCGCATACGAGATGATTAATAGGGCAGGGCTTGGCGACTACTACAGCCGACGAGCAGGGATCCTCACCTCAAAGGTATCAGAAAATATCTTCATATCAGAGGAGTCGTTTCAAAGCTGTGTCACCCCCGATGGTGCTGTTTTCTATATCACCTCTGTGCGCTGCGCCGCCTGCGTGTGGCTCGTCGAGAACCTTATTAAACGGAGAGAGGGCGTGCAGGACGCTCGTGTGAATTATGCTACCTATCGTGTCAGTGTATCGTTCGATAACTCCAAAGTATCACTCAAGGAGATCCTTGAAACTGTCGCAAGGGCTGGCTACCCACCAGTGCCAGAAAATCCAGAACAAATAAATAACGAGAAGAGGGAGCTTCTCCTGCGATTCATCGTGGGCGCATTCTTCTCAATGCAGTTAATGCTCTATAGCGTCGCCTCCTACGTGGGCTACTTTCAGGATATGCCCCCTCATATAAAGCTCGTTATGCAGTATATATCAATGATCTTAACCACACCGATAATAATCTATACAGGATATCCGTTCTTTAGAAGTGCATATAAACATCTGTCGATGGATACACTAGTGGCTCTTGGAGCTGGTAGTGCATATCTCTACAGTGTGATAGCGGTGTTTGCTGGGTATGAAACGTACTTCGACACCGCCGCCACGATCCTCACACTGATCACACTTGGAAGATATATAGAGCTATCGGCAAAACATAAGGCTAAATCGGGAATCCTTAGCCTATTTACACTATCCGCACCGTTCGCAAGAGTCGTAACGGCAGAGGGAGAGAGTATACTGCCCCTTTCGCAGGTAAAAGTTGGCGATGTGCTACAGGTGCTTGCAGGGGATAGGGTGCCTGTGGATGGCAAGCTTCAATCTGGTAGCGGCGAGGTGGATGAATCTATGCTTACAGGGGAGCCTCTTCCGAAAAACAAAGGGGAGGGCGATCTGCTCTTCGCTGGCACTATAAATATGAACGGTAGCTTTAATATGATCGCCGAATCGGTGGGTAGTGGCACCGTCCTTGCGCAGATCGTATCAGCGATAGAATCAGCCGATCTATCACGCACAAAGCTAGTGCGCCTTGTCGATAGAGTCTCCTCTATCTTTGTACCAGTGGTACTACTTATTGCAGTTGCGACATTTATCGTAAGTGGCTCTTTAATGAACAGTATCGCAGTCTTAGTTGTCGCATGCCCATGTGCGCTAGGGCTTGCCGCACCGTTAGCCGTTACGGTTGCGCTAGGCAAGGCGTTCTCACTTAACGCTATAGTCCGAAACGGTGATCTATTCGAGAATATCGTGCGCTGCAAGCGGATCTACTTTGATAAGACTGGCACCCTGACAGAATCTAATGAGCTTCGTAGAGATTCAGTGGAAGTTATTGATAATATTAGAAAAAAATATTCAGTGACGATCCTCTCTGGCGATAATCGAGCAAATGTCGAGAGGGTGGCAGGTGAGCTAGGTGTGGAGTTTATGGCGGAGTTATCGCCATTCAATAAAGCCGAGATAGTGGGGGCGCATGCCGATACGATGATGGTGGGGGATGGGATAAACGACGCTCCAGCATTGAAGAGAGCTGGTATTGGCGTGGCAGTAGGGGCGAATATCGCCTCCGTTGCAATCGATAGTGCAGATCTGATACTATTGAAGCCTGATCTACATATCTTAGAGGAGATAATCGCACTATCAAAGCGCACAGCACGTATCGTGAGGGAGAATCTCTTCTGGGCGTTTGCGTATAATGTCGTGGCGATCCCACTTGCCGCAGTGGGCGTGCTGCACCCTGTAGTAAGCGCAATCTGTATGAGCGTCAGCTCGATAGCGGTGGTGGTGAACTCTATGAGGATAAGGGGTTAGGGGTAGTTAGTAGCGGTATTGTAGACGCCGAGTATTCGCACAATTTTATCATATTCGTTAATATCATACAGAACTATTATGTTCCTGTTTATGGTCAATTTCCGTGTCTCCTTATCAGATAATCTGAGTTTTGATATAAGAGGGCAAGAGGTGGGAAAAATCCTTAATCTTTTTATTTTAGCATGGATGAGCCGTGTAAGATTAAAAGCAGCTTTAGGATTATATAATTCAGTAGTAATATAGTCACAAATCAAGTCAATATGCTTAAGTGCTTTAGGAGTAAGATGAATTCTATAGACCATATTTTTTATCTAATATGGCGAATGCTTCATCAATATCTATTCCAAGCCCAGCATCAGCTTCTTTTACTGATTCCATTAACTCTGCAACTATATGTGGCTGTGACAAAAAACGCTCCCAATATGCCTCCATCTCGGGGGTCGTTTCGCAAGATTCGTCAAAGTCGTCAAGGTTGCCAAAGTCCTCTATACTCAATTTATTTATTTCAGCTTTCATAAGTTCCCCCATACATGATTATAACGCACAACAGCTATAACTTCAACCCCTTATATATAAACATAGCACCTGTCACAATGAAGACCAGCATGAAGAGCCATCTGGTATACTTCACATATTTCAGTAGCATTCCGCCGAATATAGCGGTGATAAATAGCCCGATCGACGTGCCGACTCCGAATAGTGCCATTGAGGCGGCTCCCTTCACAATACTCATCCCTGTTGCGGCGTTCACAAGCCCACCCCAGATAAATCCGCACGGCAGAAAGCCTAAGATAGCACCAAATAGAAAGGGTGAACTGATAGATGTTATTACCTGCGCCTTGAAGAGTGTGAAAGACCAGCTCTTGAATGCAAATATTATCAGGAATATGCCAGCTGTGATAAGTAAAATCTTCTGAAAGATTAATATGTTAGGGCTGATAGCTGTAAGACTACCTAATCCGCCAGCAAGCGCACCTAATAGGGTATATGTGGTTATCCGTCCTAGATTGTATTTAATATGCGGCACCAGTAGCGCATACTGTGAGGTGGGGAGGGCGTATCGAGTGGAGATCGTCAGCACAAAGGGGTGACACATTAATATGCAGTGTGCAAAGCTTCCTGTGGCTCCCATAAGGAAAGATGAGATTAGTAGCGACATAATGTTGATATATTATAGCTATTCATGCCATAAGTCAATATAACTAACGACTGCTTGTTTGACTTTTCGTATACGATGTGTTAATAGGTTATTAACAACAGGAGGAAAAGTTATGCACAGATATGTTATTATGACATTCTTACTAGTTTTGCTACTATCTGTATCGGCATGGGCAGATAAGATAAGCCTTGTAAGCTACTGTACGTCATGTCATGGTACTAATGGCGCAGGTCCAGGCGAAACTATCCCTTATATCGGCGGTCAGACGAAGGAGTATCTCGCCACCGCTATGACAGAGATGAGGGAGCAAACACGTTACGCTACTCTAATGGGGATCCTTGCGAAAGGCTATAATGATACAGAGATCGCAAGCATTGCGGAGTCGTTTGCCTCAAAGGCGTGGGTGTCGAGCGCAAATAAGATAGATCCAGCACTGTCAGCCAAAGGTGGTGAAATATCAAAAACCTGCGCTGGATGTCACAAGGGTAATTCTGGAAAGATCCCTAAGATCGCTGGTCAGCCCTCTGGGTATCTCAACAAAGCTTTGCTTGAGTATAAACATTCGCTTCGCAACAACAATGGCGGAGCTGCAATGATGTCTGGCATTGCTGATCTGCAAGATGATGAGATTCGAGCTCTTGCAGAATACTACTCAGGGTTGAAATAGGGGGACGATATGAATAATATAACAAGACGCTCTTTCTTAACAGCGGTCGCCGCAGGTGCAGTGGTTACAGCGACTGGCTGCAATAAAAAAACCTCCACCCCAGCCCCTGCTACGCCAGCAGTGAAGAGGATAGTCGTTCTCGGAGCAGGTTTCGGTGGCTCTACTGCTGCTAAATATCTAAAAATGCTCGACCCAACGCTAGACGTTACGTTGGTGGATAGATCAGCTGCACATACAAGCTGCCCATTGAGCAACGAGGTTATCTTCGGATTGCGTGATATCTCGTTTATCACTCTGCCTCACAAGCCATTTGCTGATAGATACGGCATCCGTTTTGTACAGGCGGAGGTTATGGGGCTTGATGCTAGCAAAAAGATAGTTCGCACCTCTGAAGGGGAGATTAGCTACGATAAACTTATAGTATCTCCAGGGATCGGTATGGATTATGATGTGGCAAACGGATTTGATAGCGAAATGCAGAAAGCTATCCCTCACGCATGGATCGCTGGCGAGCAGACGATCTGGCTTAGAGATATGATTAAAAATGTTAAAAAGGGAAGCACCCTTTTATTGCGCACACCAAAGACAATCTACCGTTGCCCACCTGGCCCTTATGAGCGAGCAAGCCTGATGGCAGATTTTGCCAAAAAGAGCGGCTGCAAGGTGACGGTAATTGATCCTAATCCTGGCATAGTCTCCAAAGCTCCACGTTTTCAGGCAGGTTTTGATGAGCTGTATAGCGATGTATTAACCTATATCCCGAGTGCAGGGGTGAAATCGTACGATAAGGGTAGAAACACAATAGTGACTGAAAAGGGGGAGTTCACAGCAGATCTGATTAACTTTATCCCCGATCAGAGGGCTGGCGATATGGCGTTTCTATTAGGACTTATACCAGAGGGCAAGAAGTGGGCTCCAGTGAACCCGATCACCTTTGAATCTGATCTGATTAAAGATGTACATGTTATCGGTGACGCAATCGATCCAGCGATTACCGATACGCCAAAATCTGGCGTTATTGCAAATACAACCGCAAAGCTAGTGGCAGAGACTATCGTTCGTGAATTCGCAGGGCAGGAGCCGCTCCTACCTATGATGGGAAACTCATGCTATAGCCTAGTAAGTCCTCACGAGGGGATCTATATTGCCACAGTTTATCACTATGATCCAACGGTGAAGCGTATTGTGGTGAAAAATGGTACAAACGGTGTATCGCCAGAACGCTCGGAGGAGAACTATCTCAATCTGAATAGTTGGGCGGAAAATGTCCTCTTCGATAGCTTTAAGTAGCAGAGTGGGGGGGGCTTATCTAGCCCCCCATAATTATTAATTGACAAGTAAAAGATGATTTGCTATTAATCAAATTATGGGAAAGACAGTTAATCTTAACAAATACAACTCATTCACACGTTATTATTGGGCATTCGCCCACTAATATCTCTATAGCATGAGCCTGTCGCTGGTTCACTTAATCGATCCAAAAACTGTTGTGCCACATTAAACTTTAGGTATTAAAAAATGAAAAAGATATTTTTGCTGACTCTTTGCGCAGTTATGTTTCTATCTGCATGCAATAAGAACCGTTCTACAGAGAGCGCAGATGATACGATCACCGTTGGCATAGCCAAACTTATTGCCCATCCTGCGCTTGATATGATGGAGAAGGGGGTAATAGATGAACTTGCAGAGCAGGGGTTTGATAATATTACTATAGACCTGCAAAATGCAAATGGCGATGTCAATACAAACGCTGAGATCGCAAACCACTTTAAAAACAATAAGACGGATGTTGTCGTTGCCATTACCTCCACCACCGTCCTTGCAATGGCGCATAAGATGAAGGATACGCCGATCATATTTGTGGGCGTAACGGATCCTGTAGATATTGGCGTTCGCACCACCTTGGAGCCAGAAGAAACAAATATCACAGGTATCTCCGATATGCCGCCTGTGCGTGACGAGATAATGCTTATTAAAAAGATATTGCCCGATGTTAAGCGTATTGGGAATATATACTCACCAGGTGAGACTAATAGTGTAACGCAGATGGAGCTTGCCAAAGGTATCTGCGAAGAGCTTGGTATAGAGCTTGTGGTATCGCCAGTGCATAATACCGCTGAGGTAAAACAGGCGGCAGAGGTGCTTGCGCCGAAGGTCGACGCATTCTTCGTTAGTAAAGACAACTATGTAGTGGCAGCGCTGAATAGCCTCACAAACACCGCTATGGCGCACAAAGTGCCAGTGATTAGTGCCGATACAACATCAGCACCAGACTCGAAGGTGCTTGCAGCCTATGGGCTTGATACCTACCTCACAGGGCGTGCAGCAGGCAAACTTGTCGCACGTGTGCTGAAAGGGGAGAATCCTGGAACTATCGCCGTGCGCAATCCAGACGAGCTAAGCTCTTATGTGAACCCAGAGGTCGCCGCAGAGCTAGGGATTACACTGCCAGATGGGTTGTTTGAATAAGGAAGGCAAAATAAAAGGGCTTCACGTATCGCTACGGAAGCCCTTAAAACTTAACCAACAGCCTGTTTTTGAATCCGTGATAGTATGGTGTTATACTCACCAGATTGTTGCAACTCAAGCTTCTCATAGTTGCTTTGCAGGTTGCTCCAATAGTTGAAGGTATTATTAAAATATGTCGCTAATCTAATCGCTACATCGGTCGTTATAGCTTCTCTTCCGTTCACAAGATCTTCAATATAATGTAGTGGGAGATCTATATCGGAGGCTAGTTTATCGGTAGTAATATTCATCTCATCTAGATAGTAGGTTTTTAGAATCTCTCCAGGTTTTTTAATATTAATCTTATCCATTTTTCACCTAATGATAATCAATAATTTCAACATCGTAGGCATCTCCATCGTTCCATTTAAAACAGATTCGCCACTGGCTGTTAATCCTAATACTATGTTGTCCAAGCCGTTTACCTTGCAACTTTTCAAGCCTATTTGATGGAGGCAATGTTAGATCTTGCAGCCTCGTTGCAGCATTCAACATCTGTAATTTATCAAGTGCAATCTCTTGGATCTCTGGTGGGAGAGATCTACTTTTAATAGCACTGAAAAGCTTTTCCGTCTCTTTACAGTTGAAGGATACTATCATTATTGAAAGGTATTATGTTCTACTGATTATGTCAACTTAAAAAGAGGGTATTCCGTGAGAGCCGTAGGCAAAATAAAAGGGCTTCACGTATCTCTACGGAAGCCCTTAAATCGTTTTAAAATGCCCAAGGAAGGAATCGAAC
>JAITWF010000049.1 GCA_031285415.1 Deferribacteraceae bacterium | reverse complement strand
CGCCCCTTGTGTCTAAAGGGTTCAGAGGGTGGACATCTATGCCAGAGTTCCGCTCGCCACTATGGTGGACGCTAGTATCATCCGTCGTTGGTGCCGTTGGCTTTGGAGTACTCACTCAACCACAGCTTGCAGTACGCTTTATGAGCGTTAAAAGTGGCAAAGAGCTTAATAGAGCGGTACTATCTGGCGGATTATTTATATTAGTGATGACTGGCGGCGCATTCGTCGTGGGTGCACTATCAAATGTGCTTCTATACGAGGCAACTGGCAAGATCGCGATGAAGGCGGCAGGTGGCGTGAACGACCTTATTATACCGATGTTTATCACCTTCTACCTGCCGCAGTGGTACGGTGCAATCTTTATGCTTGCAATGCTTGCGGCGGCGATGTCTACATTAAGCTCGCAGTTTCATACTATGGGTACGGCACTCGGCAGAGACGTATGCGAACAGACCTTTGTAAAACATGGCAATAGCCTTAAATGGAGTCGTATTGGGATACTCGCCGTTATACTTATCAGCACACTTTTGGCGTGGCTTACAAAGTATCTCGATGGTAGCGATGGAATTATAGCGAAGGGGACGATTATCTTCTTCGAGATGACTACCTCGTCGTTCCTAGTCGCATATATCGGTGGACTATATCTTAAAAAGATGCCGAGGCTATCGGCAGAGCTATCGATCCTATTCGGTACGATTGTATGGTTTATCTGGACGTTCTTCATCTCTGCAAACGCTGAAAGCCTCGCAATCTGCAAGCTACTAACGGGGAAATCCTCTATCGTGGTAGGCACATCGTACGCCTCTCTTGCGGTAGTGGGTACCTCGATCGTGGGCGTTATCGCTGCACTGGTTGGGGCTATAGTAGGCTGGATAGTGGATAAGAAAAAATGTGATTAATCGGGAGGGCTAACCCCTCCCCTACGAAAATGCGTGCATTTGCCGTTATGTAGGGGCGAGGTCTGCTCGCCCTAATTTGATTCTAGACTAACAACTGCACCATCTTTCACCGTCGCCACACAGTCTGCAAGGCGGTTGACCTCATCTAGTGAGTGGCTCACATATACGATCGGAATATTAAATAACGTTGGGATCTTGTCGATATAGCTGATGAGCTCCTCTTTACGTGCGCTATCGAGCGACGCCATCGGCTCATCCATCAGTAATATCTTAGGCGACGATAGAATCGCTCTGCCGATCGCCACTCGCTGTTTTTCACCACCAGATAGGGTGTTTGGACGTCGATCTAGCAGCCCTTCGATCCCTAGAATAGAGACGATCTCGTCGATATCGGCACCCTTATCCTTCATCCCATACTGTAGATTTTTACGCACCGTCATATGCGGAAATAGTCTGCCATCCTGAAAGATATAGCCCACATCTCGCCTTTCAGGGGGTAGATTAATCCCTCTCTCGGAATCGAATAGTACTTGCTCATTCAGCGTGATACTGCCCTTCGTTGGCTTTATTAACCCAGCTAACATATTGATAATAGTAGATTTACCTGCACCAGAGCTGCCGAAGAGGACGGTTATCCCCATATCGAGCGACATCTTTGCAGAGATTGTAATATCTGGAAGCTCTTTAACGATATCGACTGTTAGCATTAGATCTTCCTCTTGCGAGCTAGATATTCAGAGGCGAACATTGCGCCGAATGCGATTATCAGCGATACCACGGCAAGCCTTGCCGCCGCCATCTCCCCACCTGGTACCTGTAGCTGTGAGTATAATGCAAGTGGTAGGGTGCGAGTCTCCCCTGGAATGTTTGATACGAATGTGATGGTAGAACCAAACTCGCCTAAACTGCGAGCAAACGCCATTACGACCCCTGCAACTATACCTGGAAAGGCGAGCGGAACGGTGATAGTGAAGAAAACTTTTAGCCTACTAGCCCCTAATGTGCGAGCGGCAGACTCTAGCCCCACATCCACAAGCTCCATCGCTATACGAATCGAGCGCACCATCAGGGGGAACGATACTACGGCGCTAGCTAACGCCGCCCCCCTCCATGTGAAGGCGATAGGGATACCAAGATTAGATAGAATCTTGCCGAAGAAACCGCTATTACCGAAGAGTAGAAGGAGGAGATAGCCTGTTACAACAGGGGGAACGACCATCGGCAGATGAAGGAGTGTGTTTAGAAGATTCTTGCCGAAGAACTCCTTTCGGGCGAGGAGCCAGCCGAAAAATAGCCCAAAGGGGAGAGTGCATACGACAGCCGTCACCCCCACTAGGAGGCTAAGGCGGATCGCCTGCCACTCTGCGGCGGTTAGCTCAAAGAGGTTCATAGTGGTGTAAATCCATGCTTTCTGATAATATCAGCAACCGCTGGCGTTTGCAAGAAGTTATAAAATTTTACCGCCTCTGCGCTAGCTTTTACAACGGCGATCGGATAGCTGATATCGCTATATTTCGGAACGGTATCTAGAAGAGTGACAGTACCCTTTGCGGCAGCTAAGTCTGAGGCGAAGACTACGCCGAGTGGCACCTCCCCCCTCGATACAAGCGTCAACACCACTCTAGAGTTATCCGCCCTGATAAGTAGCGGCTCAACATCTGCCCATAGATTTAGCTTTGTAAACGCCTCTTTAGCATATATGCCAGCAGGAACATGGTCTGGATCGCCGATCGCAAGCCGTTTCTCCTTCAAGATCGGTGAGAGCTTTAACTCATCTGTAAATTTATACTCGATCTTGCAATCGCTACTCGAGATTAGCAGTAACTCATTGCCTAGCCAATCTCTGCGAGCAGTTGCCTTGTTGCCCAGATAGTCCATCCACCCCTGATTTGCGGAGAGGAATATATTGGCAGGTGCGCCAGCCGAGATCTGTTTTGCAAGCACGCCAGAGGAGGCATAGCTTGCGACAACGTTGCCATCGTACAACGCAATAATCTCGTCCATCAAAGTGGCGGCAGAGGAGGCGGCAAATACGACGACCCTATCGGCGGCGCATGCGATATTTATAGATAAAAGGAGTAGAATAGTAGTGATTAATCGTTTCATGGTATCGTTGTATATTGAAATATATAACGATGTCAAGAGGTTTTCGAGGATAGATTAGGGAGAGGAAATTACGCTTGCGATAATATAAAATTGTGATATTATACATCACAGGAGCAGGGGAGGTTTGCACCTCCCTTTTCGGAACGCTTAGTGCCACTCAAATGTGACGCTAAACCTTCCTAGCCGAAAGAACAGGCGGATCAACGCCCTCTTTCGTGTGCTATGTTTCCGCATAGACACCTCCTGTGATGTTAATCTAGGGTAAGCCGTTTGGCCTACCCTATTTTTTTATCAGGAGATAATAGAACTTACGGATGGGAGCAGGCTCCCCCCCGTATGCCCCCCTCAGAAAGGGATATTCCTGCGTAAAGGTGTGACTTTACTACGGAATACCCAGAATCTTATAGACCTAGGCCTTGCATATCCTCGACGAGCTTCTTCACTGCGTTTACAGAGTTTGTAAACATAGCCTGCTCCTCTTCGTTCAGCTGCATTTCGATAATACGCTCTACGCCATTTTTGCCCAGAACTGCCATTATACCTACGTAGTAGCCAGATACGCCATATTCGCCATTTAGCTTGGCACATACTGGTAAAACACGCTTCTCATCTCTAAGGATCGCCTCTGCCATCTGAACAGCACTAGAGGCAGGGGAGTAGAACGCCGAGCCAGTCTTGAGGAGGCGTACAACTTCGCCGCCAGCGTCACGAGTGCGAGCAACAATAGCATCCATAACCTCTTTAGCTTTGAATGCATTCTTATATTTGCGCTCGAACTGCTCCATAACAGGCACGCCGTTCACATTTGCATAGCGCACAAGCGGCACCATCGTATCGCCGTGACCGCCTAGAACTGGTGCGTTTACATCTTTAACCGATACCTCAAGCTCCCATGCGATAAAGGTTGCGAAGCGAGATGAGTCTAGCACGCCAGCCTGACCAAGCACACGGCTAGCAGGGAAGCCTGTCGCCTTCTGCATAAGTGTAACCATTGCGTCTAGTGGGTTTGAAACCACGATAACGATTGCATTTGGAGCATACTGCTTTATATTTTCGCCTACGGTTTTAACGATTCCTGCATTTATGGTGAGGAGATCGTCTCTCGACATGCCAGGTTTACGAGGCACGCCAGCGGTAACGATGATAACGTCTGCCCCTTCGAGATCTTTATAATCGTTTGTGCCTGTTACCTTGCCTGAGAAGTTATCTACTCGTGAAGCCTCTATGATGTCGAGGGTTTTCCCCTGAGGCATATCTGGTGCAACGTCGAACATAACGACATCGCCAAGGTTTCTATTTGCGCAAAGCTGCGCAATAACGCCACCGATCTGACCACCACCAACTAACGCAATCTTAGGTACACGAATCCCACTCTTTTGCTCTTCGCCCATGCAGCACCTCACCATAAATATTTACGTAATCATATTAATATCAAAGATTTTGCAATGCGTAAAGTGAAAGTTCTAGATCGATGTTGTGTATTATGTAATAGTTATGTTATATTAATCTCTAATCGAGGTGTAGGCATGGACTATAAACGTTTTTTAGAGCTTGTGGAGCGTTTTTTTGATAGAGCTGGCACTACTTTGCATAAAAAAGGCGAAGATTATGGCTTTTCTGGCGATGCTCCATCGTTTGTTCTTATCGATGAAAACCGCAACGCATACTACCTACTAGAGATGGCATTTCCCCCCGATATTCCGCATGTAGACAGATATCTACTCGGTGCTGTAGAGACTTATGCCGCTAATAATGGCATAAGTTCAGACGCTGTAAAGGCGTTCAGCGTGTTAGGCGAGGATATTCGCATTGTTAAGGCGAACCCTGTGGATGATGATGCGATCAACACTCAAACTTTACAGCAGAAATATGCGCTTGTTGCCGCTGATTCTGTGGTAACGGATATAGATAGACTCCTGCAAGAGATGGGGATCGAACACCAATCGGTGCCGCTCAAAGGGATCTTTACCATATACTTTTTTAATAACGACGCAGCAGAGGTGCTGGAGGGATTCTATGAGAGGGTCTCCAACACCGATGTACCAGAGGAACGCATAGCCGCAGCCGCTATCACCACCGAGGATGAGCTTGCAGACGCTCTGCCAGAGGAGCCTATAGAGGAAACTCTTGAGGCGACAGAGGAGGTTGAGGAGCCTTTAGATTTTGCCGCAGACGATATCGAGCAGATTGAGGATGAGGAGATCGACGAGGATGAGGCGGAGGAGCTGCCAGAGGAGCTACTTGCCGCAGAGGTGTCCGAGGATTCAGAGGATGTTGAAGATCTAGGGGTAGAGGTGGTTGAAGAGGTTGAGGATGTGGTATCCGCCTCCGTCACTGCGGATGAACCACCCCGTCACTTCGTGCCACCCCTCCAAGGAGGGGAACTCGTCAATGACGAGGTTAGCGAGCTGGATAACGTTGAAGATCAACCGCTACTTGAAGATATATATGTGCCTGAGGAGGAGTCAGAACCTGAGGCAATAGCTCTAGAGGAAGAGGAGATAGTTGAAGAGGAACCGAGTATTGAAGAACTTGTAGAAATAGAGCCTAAGGAGGAACCCCTCACCCAACCCTCTTCCTCAAGGGGAGAGGGCGCAGATCTATCTATAGAGCCTGAACCGATTATAGATGAAGTTGCAATAGATGAAGTTCTTGCCGAGGTAGAACCAGAGATAGAGGTAGAACCTGAGCTAGAAAGCCCTGCACATGCATGGATTGCGGATCAAGTCCGCAATGACGAGATAATTGAGATAGATGAGATTGTCGAGCCAGAACCTAAAATCGTACCTGCTACCACTGTTGTAGCGAAGGAGGAGCCGAAAGCTGCCCCTACGGTGAAGGTGAACTGGTGGGATACTATATGGGGATTATTCCTGTATACCCCTGCACGGCTACTGCGTATAGTCACTAGTAGGCGTATCCCTGCCGCTATCGCCTACTGGCTCTCTGGAATGCTTGTTCTATTCGGTCTTTATAGCATACCTGTAGGTTTTGCTACGAACTCTTTTGTAGATAGCATAGTTGCAAAGAATATGCAGACGTTAGAGGCGGCGCAGAGCCTATTTAGCCGCATGGACGGCTCCTCTATCTCGAGTATTGGGCTAGGGATATTTGCCTTTGATCTATCGCTACTGAACTTCATATTTAGCCACTACATGCTGCAATATATCCTTGCAGCGGCGTATCTCCTAGCGATCTTCCCAATGTGGAGAGCCTTTGCGCTGAAGACGATACGTATTATAATAATTTCGCTAATATTCTATATTCCTGCCGTTTTAGCTGGTGGGAGTGGCGTGCGTGCGTTGACTGCACATGCTGACAAGGCGTTAATGCAGAGTGGCACAGTTAATGCGCTAGCGGCGGCATCTACAGCCGAGGTGGGAGTGCTTCTGATTGCGCTTTTAATACCGATAATTGTGCTTATCTTTGCGTGCAGCGCAACTGCGCCAGAGGGGGAGTAGAGCTTTCGAATATAAATCATCAGTCAGCTGTAGATCGTCATGATCTTTCAGCTGATGGATCTGCAACAGTGCATAGCCTCTGGATTTGCCGAGCTGGACGCTCAGCAGGTTGAATTTGCGGAAAAGGGCAACCGATACCTTCGTGCATATGCGGCAGGCACCCACTCTGCAATGGTGGAACCGATGATTATATACCTTAGCGACTATACAAAGAAGCACTTTGAAGTCCAAGAGGAGTTTATGAGGGCGCACGGCTATCCTGGCACGGATAAACACGTTGCGCACCACTGCGAATATATCAGGGAGATCGCAAAGGTCTTTAAGATGATGATGACCTTTAAATCTACAAGCGATATGGAGGCGTTCGCCACATTGAGCCTAAACGTGGGGATGATTATCGTCGACTGGTTCGACTTCCATATAGCGCAGGCGGACACACGGCTGAATGAGTTTATACAGTATGAGGTGCGAGGCAAGAGGCGTTCACAGTAGCCGCACCCTTGAGAGCCGTAGTGCATTGCCAAGAACTGTTACTGATGAAAACGCCATCGCTACACCTGCAAACATCGGGTTTAGCTGTATATGCCAATGTGGGTATAGCACACCAGCGGCGATCGGTATCCCGAGCACATTATATATAAATGCCCAGAAGAGGTTCTGCTTGATAATCGCCCCTGTGCGCCTTGCGAGCTGCAACGCCTTTGGAAGTTTATAGATATCGCTACCCATAAGGGTGATATCCGCTGAACTGACTGCAATATCAGCCCCTCCAGCCATCGCTATCCCTACAGACGCCTCTGCAAGTGCGGCGGCGTCGTTCACTCCATCGCCCACCATCGCCACAACTCTTCCTTGCTCCTTGAGCTGTTTCACGAATGCACGCTTATCATCTGGCATAGCCTCGGCGTGGATCTCTGATATACCCAATTCGCTACCTACTCGTGCGCAGACGCTAGCGTTGTCGCCAGATAGCAGGATCGGCGTGATATTATAGCTCAAGAGGGTCTGTATAACGGCGGCACTATCCGCCCGAACCTTGTCGCCAAGGGTAACTCTACCGACAGGCTCGTTATCTATAGCTATATAAAATGTAGTAAACCCATCGGCGGCAGGTGAATCGACAGCAACTCCATTCGATTCGAGATAGCTCTTCGTTCCCATGATTACGTTCTGCCCATTTACAGTAGCTGATACCCCTCCAGCCCTATTATTAAACTGCTCCGCTGGATATAACGATAGCTCTTTATCTAACGCTGCCTTTACGATCGCCTTTGCAAGTGGATGTTCCGATAGCTGCTCCACAGAGGCGGCGATTTTGAGTAGCTCTAGAGGATCCATCGTATCTGTGTCGATCGAATGCAGTATAAATTTACCCTCTGTCAGGGTGCCAGTTTTATCTAATACAACGGTATCGATCTTGCCAGCCATCTCGAGAACCTCACCGCTCTGTATCAGGATCCCCTCCCTTGCGCCACGCCCCACAGCCGCCATTATAGCGCTCGGCGTGGCAAGCCCTAATGCGCATGGACAGGCGATAATAAGCACCGTTACAAACGATATAATAGCTCTCGGCAGCATTTCGCCACCGCCTAGAAGGTACCATAATAAGAATGACAGTACCGCTATACCCACGACGACTGGCACAAAGATAGCGGAGATCTTATCGGCTAGATGTTGAATTGGTGCTTTAGAGTAGACCGCCTCCTCCACCTGCCGAATAAACGCCGCCAGCACTGTATCGCTACCGACCCTCTTCGCCTCGTAGTCGAGTGTGCCAGATAGTAGGTGCGTGCCAGCGTATACACTGTCGCCAGCAGATTTATCGATAGGGGCAGACTCCCCTGTGAGGATCGATTCATCCACGGCGGCACCGCCAGAGATCACTACGCCATCGACCGCTACAGAGCTGCCAGGGCGCAATCGTAATCTATCCCCCACCTGAATCTCTCGAGCGTCGGTCTCGGTATCGGAGCCATCTGCACCCACTACGAATGCCGTTTTGGGAGCTAGGCTGAATAGTTTATTTATAGAATCGGCAACGTTCCTCTTCGCTCCAGCCTCAAGCGTTCTACCTAGAAGGATGACGGTGATTATAACGCACAAACTCTCGAAGTACGGCTCATAAACGCCAAATTGACCCCAATAGACAGGGAAGAATACCACTAGAGCGGAAAAAATATACGCTGCCGTAGAGCCGACAAAGATAAGTGTATTCATGTCGAATACCCCTTTGCGGAGATTCGGCACCGCAATGGAGTAGAACGGATAGCCTGAGTATAGGTATACGACGGAGGCGAAGAGTAGCTCGATTATGCCGTGATATGGGATACTGTACGTCGGTAGTCCCACCATCTGCCCCATAGCGATAAAAACTACAGGGATACTGAATATTAAGGCTATTATAAAACGTTTTTTTAGATTGGCAACGCTTTTAACGAGGTCTAGCTCCGCTGTAGCTGAATCGGCAACGTATTCAAATCCTGCGGAGGTGATCGCCTCGATAAACTGTGGAATATCGGCTGTAGCCTGATCGTATTGCACATATACGCTATGGGTTGCAAGGCTGGCACTAGCGGATTTTACGCCATCTATTCGCATTAGTTTGCGCTCAATGCGTGCGGTGCATGCGGCGCAGTGCATTCCAGAGATACGGATGTTTGTTTTATGAACGTCACTTTTTATTGATCTCATCGTATTTTAACCCTATAGTGTATATGTAAATAATCAAACAGGAACGGTGAAATGCAATCAGTACTAGTAATGGCAAACGAAGAGAATCTACGACTAGGCTACAGTGCAGTGCTCTCCGCAAAGGGGTATACTGTTATCACTGAGGCGGAGCATGCCATTAATATCTTTGCGGTTATTCTGGATATCGGTGGCAATATCGAGGAGCATGAGCAGGCACTTGCAGGGATGGGTCTGACGAAGGCACTGTTCATCGTACCAAAACATTGGATCGGACGTATTCCTGCCGTCGGAGCAGAGCAGTATCTGCTGCATAAGCCCGTCACCGCTGGGGCAATATTGAAGCTGCTAAGAGGCTGATAATATAAAATGCTTAGATTAGATGCAACACTAGGCGGCTTTTTAAAACTAAACCGCAGTGTACTTGCTGGTACATGAGGATTTAGTTTTAAAAAACAACAACGTGGTGCGCTAATCTAAGCATTTTAATGATGTGGTCTCTTTGCAACCATCTCCAGAGCCCTCTTCAACTGCCGATATATCTCTGAATCTGGTACCTTCTCCTGCGCTACAGCTAGATGAGGCTCCAGCTGATAGTGAGCAGGGATACTATTTAAAGTGATCGCCGCTGTATCTGTAAGGCATATACCGCATAGGCACATGCCATCGGTGTCGTTATCCTCGATATAATCGCCTAACATCCCCCATACACGCTGCTCGTTCACGTTTTTGAGGTCGTCCATGTAGTGAAAAACATTTAATTTCGGCATTTCGACTCTCCTAATTAAAACAGTTTAGACTAATGAACGATATTAACACTACGTAGCGTATCACGCAAGGAAAGATTACCGTTCTTTTATTTAAAGATCGGGTTTTTTCCTCTCGTCGGCTTGCCGTCGTACGGCTGCTGTGCGAAGTGAGTGCCGCCAGTGAAGTTCATCTCCTCTAGCTTTGCAATCCGATCCTCTACCGCTGGGTGGGTAGAGAATAGTGTTGCGAAGTTTCTCTTGCCAGAGAGCGGATTCATTATAAACATATGCGCCGTCGCGGGGTTTGCCTCCATCGGCAC
>JAITWF010000016.1 GCA_031285415.1 Deferribacteraceae bacterium | reverse complement strand
GCTGGTTTGCTACAACGCCAACGGTTCTGCCATTTATACGCCCAAACCCTACGATAATATTAGGGGCGAAACGCTCACGAATCTCCATAAAGTCTGCATTATCGACCACCGAGTGTATGATATCTTTCATATCGTACGGCTGGCGTGGATTATCGGGAATGATACTATCGAGTAGCGGTACAGGGCCTATAGCCTCCTGCCGATTTGCTTCAACTATCGGCGGCTCTTGGGTGTTGTTCGCTGGGAGGAACGACAGAAGTCTGCGAGCTATATCCATCGCATGCTCCTCCGACTCCGCCTCAAAGTGAACCACTCCAGAGTGAACGGCGTGGCTCTGACTGCCCCCAAGATCCTCCGCCGTCACATCTTCGCCTGTGACCTCACGGATAATCTTTGGCCCTGTGATATACATCTGCCCCTGCCCACTTATCTGTATGATAAAGTCTGTCAAAGCTGGCGAATACGCAGCTCCGCCAGCACAAGGTCCTGCTATTATGCTAATCTGCGGTACAACGCCGCTCATAAGTACGTTTTTATAGAATATTCGGCCGTATCCAGAGAGCGAGTCTACCCCCTCCTGAATCCGTGCGCCGCCGCTATCGTTAATAAATACAAACGGTACCCCCGATTTTATGGCGCAATCCATCACCTCGGAGACCTTCCTCGCCCCCATACCCCCTACTGTGCCAGCAAGAGCGGTGAAATCTTGGCTTCCTAAGAACACTGGACGCCCATTTACGAGGCACGAGCCGGTGATTACCCCCTCTGCAGGGACGATCTTCTTGCCCATACCAAAATCTGTGCTTTGGTGCTGCACAAATAGGTTCATCTCCTGAAATGTGCCTTTATCTGCCAGAAGTCCGATACGTTCACGAGAGGTCAGCTTCCCCTCCTCGTGCCGTTTAGCGATCTTATCCTCGCCACCGCCGACGTAAACCTTCGCACGCCGCTCTCGCAGCTGCGCTATAAGCTCCTTCATCGTCATTGCAAAATCCACCTTAAAATCTTAGTTTCAACTTTCGGATTGTATACCTTAAATTTATTTTTGCAACTCTATTATATCGAATATCTCCCCATTGTTCTATAATTAAATGTGGTTCTATGCATTAATACACAGATGAAAAAAACAACATCAAAAAAACAGATCGAAAAAGAGTATGTGCTGGAACGCCTCATCGAGGTTGCCGAGAAGTGCCTAAGCGATGAGTATTTCAACCCATCTGCGGCAAATCGTGCGCTAGAGCTACTCGGCAAGCACCTTAGCATGTTCAAAGATAAGCCAGAGCTAACAAACGCCGAGAATATCGCTGAAGAGCTGCGACTGCGCCTTGAGAAGTTTAATAATGAATGACGCACTCCTAGCCGATTTCGCCGCAAGCTGCTTTAACGACCCATTGCGCTACGTCTACGGGGCGTTTGATTGGAGGGATGGCGAATCGCCTGACGATTGGCAGATCGAGATCTTAAACGATATCAAAAAGCACTCTGGCAGTCTATCATCGGTACGTGTAGCGGTATCATCTGGGCATGGGATCGGCAAAACCGCCCTTGTAGCTTGGATTATTCTCTGGGCGATGAGCACTCGTCCATATCTGGCAGGGGTTATCACCTCCAACACCGCCGCACAGCTAAAAGATAAGACATGGAGAGAGCTATCGGTATGGCATAAACGTGCGATTAACAAACATTGGTTTAAACAGACCGCTACGAAGTTTTATCAGGTAGACAACCCCGATACATGGTTCATTTCGGCGGTGCCGTGGAGCAAGGAGCGTCCAGAGGCGTTTGCAGGGTTGCACGCCGAACATGTGCTGATGGTATTCGACGAGGCGTCTGCTATCGATGACCTAATCTATGAGACCGCCGAAGGGGCGATGACTACCTCTGGTGCAATGTGGTTCGCATTCGGCAACCCCACTCGAAACCGTGGCAAGTTCCACGAGATCCACAATAAACTGCGCCACCGATGGCAGTGCAAACAGGTAGATAGTCGCACAGCGAAGATGACCAATAAGGCAGAGTTAGCGCAATGGGTCGATGAGTATGGGGAAGATTCTGACTTTGTGCGAGTGCGTATTAAGGGGGAGTTCCCAAGGGCAGGCTCAAACCAGCTCATAGGGGGCGATATAGTTGAGAGGGCTGTAGAGCGAGGGAGGGCGAACCCCTCCCCTACATCGGAAGAATACAGTGCTAAGGTTATTGGCGTCGATGTTGCACGGTTCGGCACTGATAGCTCTGTAATCGTAAAGCGGCAGGGGTATAAACTACTATCTATCAAGCGATTCCACAAGATCGACACAATGGAGCTAGCTGGCATTGCGGCACACGAGGCTACCGTTTGGGGTGCAGACGCAATCTTTGTGGATTCTGGCGGTGTCGGCGGCGGCGTGGCTGATCGACTGCGGCAGATGGGGCATAGCGTAATCGATGTGGAGTTCGGTGGGCAACCAAACGATAGGGCAAAATATTACAATAAACGAGCGGAGATCTGGTGTTTAATGAAGGAGTGGCTTGCAGCAGGGGGAAAGATACCTAATGATCGAGAGCTTATAACCGACCTCACCTCCCCAGAGTACGGCTTTTCGGGCGATAAGGGACAGATACAGCTGGAAAAGAAGGAGGACATGCGCAAACGTGGGCTTGCCTCACCAGATTCTGGCGACGCTTTAGCGCTAACGTTCGCCCAAGCCGTAGCCTCAAAACCAGCAAAAGATGAGGATGAGAACGACTATACAGCGTTCAACGGATGGTAATTTTTAGCATTGACGCTAAATAATATTTAGTGTATAATCCTTTTAATGTAGGGGTGGGGTTATGAGGGCGAAACGTGGCGAAGGGGTGCGCATAACGGCGGAGCAGTATCGAGCGATACGAAAGGCGTTGATCGACAGAGATATGCAGGTGAAGGAGCTTGCGGCGATCTGCGGACGAGCGAAGTCGGTATTTTCAAATGCCCTCAACGGCAGAATCACAGCCTCGCAACCGATCCGTGATATAATAAAGGATAAGTTAGGGATTGATATATAGACAATTTTCTTGTAGACTCTCCTACATGTTAAGTTAGGAGAGGTATTGCATGTACTACAGAAAGATGTCTGAACTTATAACGAATAACGCAAAATATTACCCGACAAAAGAGTGTATTTTCTTTAAAGATAAAGTATATACATACGCCGACGTAGATAAACAGGTTCGTCACACTGCAGCTATTCTGCAAGATAACGGCATAAAGAAGGGCGACCGAGTGATGATACTGCTCGAAAATAGCCCCGAATTTGTATTTGCATATTTCGGCGTGCTAATGCTAGGTGCAGTGGCAGCTCCAACCAATGTGTTCTTGCGAGATAGAGAGATCGCCGCCCATATGAACGACTGCTCTGCCGAGCGCATAATAACCTCCGAAACGTTTGCAGAGAGGGTGAAACAGCTACCGCAGCTTGTAGACAACCTTAAGACTGTATTCACATTTGAAAAAGCCTCATTCAGTTCAATTATATTCAATGAAACATCTGCTAAAACCGATGCAACAGAGCCAGCGATCAATGAACATGATCTTGCGCTCATCCTATACACCTCAGGCACCACAGGCAGACCGAAGGGCGTTATGCTATCGCACTATAACCTTCTGGAGAATGCAAAATCTCACTCTAGCTTCCTTGAGGAGATGCACGACGATAGAATGCTTCTAGTGCTACCGATGTTTCACGCTACCTCTATGATGGCGTCGCTATTAGGACCTCTAGTTAAAGGTGCAAGTATAATAATCCTTGAGTCGATCCTTGAGGTATCAAAATCTTACTATCCAGAGATGTTAAAAACTCTGAAACCGACGCTACTCGTGGGAGTACCTGCGCTATATGCTGCGATGGCACGAGTGAAGGTATCAGAGCAGGCAAAGGCCGACTTTCCATTCCGAGTATGCCTATCTGGCGGCGCACCGCTACCTGTAGAGATAATCGACAGATTTCACGAGGTATATGGCGTTGGAATCGTTGAAGGGTACGGACTTAGTGAAGCTTCGCCGATCTGCGCTATCAACCCACTTTCAAGGCAGAAGTACGGCACGATCGGGGTACACCTCGCAGGGGTGGATGTGCGAGTGGTGGATGAATTTGATAACGACCTCCCCCTTAATACACCTGGAGAGCTTATCGTGAAGGGGCCAAACGTGATGTCTGGCTACTGGAATCAGCCAGAGGAGAGTGCAAAAGCCCTTAAAAACGGCTGGCTTCATACAGGCGACGTCGCAACCATTGACGAAGATGAATTTATTACTATAGTAGATCGTATAAAGGATCTAATTTTGGTAAAGGGGATGAACGTATACCCTCGTGAGATCGAAGAGCTACTCTATAAATATACAGGGGTGCTCTCGGCGGCTGTCGTGGGTGTACCAGATGGCGAGGGGTCGGAGATTCCGATAGCGTACCTAAAGGCAGATCCAGAGGCGCATATCTCTGTAGATGAGCTAAAGGAGTATATCCGACATAACGTCGCTAGCTACAAGGTGCCTCGCAGATTTGTGATAACAGACGATATCCCTGTGAATGCTGGCGGCAAGGTTATTAAGAAAGAGTTGAAGGAGAGAGCGGCTAGAGAGTTCGCTTAACAATGGGCGGGCAGACCCCGCCCCTACGATGAAGGAAGGGGAAAACTTGGTTTCCCCTTCCAGAGGAGTATTACGATGTACAACACCGCATTAAAATTATTAAATGCTATCTCATATAGCGTCGATGCAGATGATAACTTCATATGGGACGAGCCGTGCGAACACGTGATGGGTATAAGTGCGACGGATCTCAATGGTAGCCATATATTTATAAAGAATATGGGTGCAGAGTATCCGACGCTGATGGAGAATATCAACAAGGTTCGGCAAGATGGCGGACGCATTATGTGGGAGCACAATCTGCGCACCGAGCGTGGCGTGCGTCACGTCAGCCATGTAGTTGGCAAGAATGGCTCCGATCTTGTATCGGGGGTGATTCAGGATGTATCGCTCGTTACCAATGGCATATTAGATCTAGATGCCGATACGCAGATGAGGCTAGAGGTTCTCGATGGGCTTCCGACGCCGATCTTCTTTATCGATCTCGAGTATCGTGTCCAGTGGTCAAACCGTGCAGGGATGTTTCATGCTGGTATCGATTGGCGAAATAACTACGGCGGTATCTGCTATAAAGAGGCACTTCTACAGGATACATATTGCGAAAACTGCCCTGTGGTGCGCAGCCACGAGACTGGTGCGATGTCTACCACAGAGATGCTCATGGCAAACGGTGCCACATGGCTTATCACAGCTATGCCGATCTACAATAAAGACAACAAGCGAATCGGTGCCGTCGAGATGGTCACTGACATAACTGATATCGCAAACGAGCGACGCAAGGCGTTTGCAGAGCTGGCAGAGCACGACGAGCAGAGCTCTATCCAGAATCAGGCGATCAGAGCTTTACAGAAGGTAGCTATTGCAAATGGCAGCAACTATGTAAGCACATTGCAGGCTATCACAGAGACCGTCACTCAGACATTAAATGCAGACAGCGCACATATCTGGACGAAAGATATGGATAACTTTGCCCTACTAGATTTTTATAAGAGGGATATAAATCAACACTCCTCTGGTGGGCATATTTCGGTGGAGGCGTATAACGAGAATGAGGGGATCTTTCGAGCCTCTCGCCAGATCGTTATCACAGACGCACGAGATGATAATCCTATCCCTAAATTTACCAAACGATTGATGGAGAGAGGGAGTCTAGCCGCTATCTACTACCCTGTCATTCTAGAGGGCGATTTTGCAGGCTTCTGTATCGTAGAGAGCAAGGAGCCACGCCAGTGGACGGTTGAGGAGCAATCGTTTGGAGCTTCTCTTGCAGACTTTGCCACTATAGCAGTCGGTGGGCAGCGCCTGCGAGAGAATCGCCGCAAGCTAAGCACCCTTATGTCGAACCTACCAGGGATCGTCTTTGGGCTAGAGAATATCGGCAATCGGATGGTTGTATCATCGCTTGGTGGAGGACTATACGAGCTAACGGGATACACTCCAGATGATATACTCGGCAACTACGATTTTGTACTACAAAGGGTGATCCATAAAGACGACCTAGTGCATGTAAACAATACTCATATAAACTTTCGCCAGCTTGGGGAGTTATTCACCAATGTATTCCGCATAGTACGCAAAGATGGCGAGATCCGTTGGCTGTTAGAGAGAGCTAGACTTGTAAAGGTAGATGAAAGTGGAATGCCACTTGCCTTTGAAGGGTTCCTGCTCGATATCACAGAGCGGTATCAGCTGCAAGATGCAGAGATGTTGAATAAGGCGAAGAGCCGCTTCCTTGCTACAATGAGCCACGAGATCCGCACACCGATGAACGCTATCATCGGTATGGCGCACCTTGCACTCCAGACGGAGCTTAGCCAACGCCAATTTGATTATGTATCAAATATACATACAGCGGCAAAGTCGCTCCTATCAATCATAAATGACATTCTCGACTTCTCTAAGATCGAGGATGGCAAGATGGTTCTCGAGATGGTATCTTTCAGCGTTGACAAGATCTTTACAGACCTGAACACGCTATTTAGCCAATCGGGGGCGAATAAGAATCAAAACTTTTATCTCAATATCGATAATAACGTACCAGCAGAGCTTATCGGCGATCCGATCAGGCTTATGCAGGTGCTAACGAACCTTGTGGGGAACGCCTTTAAGTTCACTGAAAATGGCTCTATCAGTGTTGCATGTTCGGTTACAGAGATCGACCAGCAGTACACTACTCTAAACTTTAAGGTGACCGATACAGGTATCGGGATGACAGCTGCACAGCAGGATAGGCTCTTTGAAGCTTTCGTGCAGGCAGATGCCTCTACCACACGCAAATACGGCGGTACAGGGCTGGGGCTTACGATCTGCAAGATGCTCGTCAAGATGATGGGCGGCACGATCGCTGTTTCTAGCGAGCTAGGCACTGGCACTACGATGGAGTTTACCGTGCGGCTTGGCGTATCAAAGCTGGCAGATCTAACAGCCTCTACAGAGCTACTGGGAAAACGTGTGCTAGTAGCGGATTCCGACGAAAAGTCTCGAGCTATAATAGCTACAATCCTAGCTCCTTACAACTTTACGATCGATGAGGCAGACGACCTCTCCGTGGTTGTAGAGAGGCTAATGACGGCGGATAATGAAGGTAATCCGTACGATTTAGCGATTATTGAGGAGCGGCTCACAGGGATGGCGGCGCCAGATATTGCAAACTATATCTGTAGCGGCTTGGAGCTAAATAGTGTAATGCCGTTGATACTGCTTGCCACTATTCGTGACGATCTGCGAGAGTCTGGATCGCTAGATAGCTGTGATGATGTAGTGCTACAGGTGCTACGCCCAGTCGTTCGGCAGGAGCTATTTGAGTCGGTCTGTGCTGCGCTGACAGGGGATAAACTTACCTCTAAAAGAATAGTAACAACAAACTTTGATTACGATCTATCGGGACATAACTTGCTGTTGGTGGAGGATAATCTTATCAATCAGCAGATCGCTGTGGAGCTACTGCGGAATGTGAAGATCGATGTAATCGTTGCTAATAACGGCAAAGAGGCACTCGAAAAGCTTGAACAGCATGAATTTGATATAGTTTTAATGGATCTACAGATGCCTATCATGGACGGCTATCAGGCAACGAAGGCGATCCGTGATAATCCGAAGTACGCAGATCTGCCAGTGGTAGCTCTGACGGCGCATACGATGGAGAATGAGCTAGAACAGTGCATACGATTTGGTATGAGTGGGTATATCTCTAAACCGATCGATGTGGCGAAGCTTTACGAGACTGTGGAACGGTTTCTGAAGAGATAGTTATATATTATTAACCCCCTCTCCCGCCCTTCGGGCACCCTCCCCCATAGGGGGAGGGG
>JAITWF010000006.1 GCA_031285415.1 Deferribacteraceae bacterium | reverse complement strand
TCGCTACTCGGCGTAGCATTACAGATAAAAATACGCTCACAAGCATAGAGATAATCATCATCGCCACAGTTGCAACATCTACCTCTGGCGCAGTTGGTGCCTTCACACGCTTTACAGATTCAATCAGAAGCGCAGCACCTATCAGAAAGAGGAATACCGACTGCAAGAACAGCGCATACGCCTCCATCTTGCCATGTCCAAAGGGGTGATCGTGATCTGGCGGCACATCCGCCTTCTTTAGAAAGAAGTAGTTCATGCCAGAGGCGAAGATATCCGTTAAAGAGTCTATGGCAGAGCTCATTACAGCAAGCGAGCCGCTCATATATCCCACGATAGCTTTACCCACCGCAAGGGCGAGGGCAAGAGCCATGGCGATCTTAGGTGCTGCAAACTTACTTATCTTCATCTTCTGCCCTCTTACGCTTTGTAAAGTCGATATAAATGCTGGCAAATCCAAGGATAGAGACCGCTGCTAGCAGGTAGACCTCTATCAAGATCATCATAGTGATAAAAAACTGCGCCATAGGTGGAATATTCCACTGCATTAGTTTAAGTTTAACAACGTCAAACCCTCTAAAGAAGTAGAGCGTCGCCGCAACTAAAAGCCCATTCAACCCTGGCAGACGTAGCTCTGGCACAGGAACTATCATACAGAAACCAGAGGCAACCACCACCCACAGAAGGGCGTCAGGGAGGTATAAAAGCCCCTTATACGGACTCTTATAATATATCCTCTCGGTGAAAAAAAGTACGGAATATGTATAGCAGTACATCACCGCTGGTATTAGCCCAATGATATACGTTGCGATAGTTTCACGATTATTATAGAAGGTCGCCGCCTTATTAGATGGATCAAGACGTGCTAGATCGGAGGTGAGGAGCGGCTCCACCCCCTGCTCGATAAAATCCACAAGCTGCGCATGGATCAGAGCTGTCTGCTCTTTGAATAGAGCGATAAAGACAATCGCCGCTACAAATAGTGGAAGCGGTGCCAATATCAGCCCAAAACGCTGCGGAATGCTTATCCGCCAGCTATTGTGCGCAAGGTATACGATGGCAATCGGGATCCCAACGCTTAATATGTAGTAAAGTGTCAGATAGTATGGGAAAAATAGCAGACCAGAGAGCACTATAAAGCTGAATAGAATATATAAACCAGGTAAAAGATTTTCCTGTAGAAATTTCAGAAGGATAAAGGGCGCAAAGACACCTACAACCGATACTGCGGAGAAGAAAAAAACATAAACGAAATAAGACAGCAGTGCTGCAAAGAAAAAAATTGCCATAAATAAACCGACACCCCCCACCGAATTAGGGCGAGCTAACCCCGCCCCTACATTCGACTCCCTAAACACCCTCCCCTTGAGGGAGGGTCGAAACACAACGTGTTTCGGGGAGGGGTAGGTACCCTTACTGCCCTGCGCTGAATGGAACGAGCGCAATCACACGAGCGGTTTTGATCGCAATCGCAAGGTGACGCTGGTGTTTTGCACATGTGCCTGTCACACGGCGAGGCATAATCTTGCCACGCTCAGTGATGAACTGGCGCATAAGGCGTGCATCTTTATAGTCTATATCAATTTTATCGGTGCAAAATCTGCATACTTTCTTATTCTGAAAACGTTTTTTTATCATAGCCATGTTGAAATCTCCTAAAAAGGTATATCGTCGTCATCGATATCCGACGACGCTGAAAAACTTGAATCGCTGCCAGCGTTATGCATAGAGTTATCGTCTGCTGCACGATCTTTGCGACCTCCCAGTAGCTGGAATGAATCGACAATTATCTCGTGTTTAGAACGTTTTACGCCATCCTGCTCCCACTTATTCTGGCTGAGTCTGCCCTCAACGAGTAGCGGTGTGCCTTGCGTAGCGTACGATTCTAATACCTCTGCTAGCTTGCCAAATACGACTATGTCGATAAACATAGTCTCTTCTTTATCTTTATATTTACGGCTAACCGCAAGAGCTGTGCGTGCTATCGGCAGATTATTGCTGCCTGGAGCGTAGCGAATCTCTGGATTGCGGACTACATTGCCTAAAAGAACTACTTTGTTAAATGACGCCATAGCACAACTCCTGTCTACTCTTCGTCAGCTGCCTCTTCTGCCTCAGCTGGATCCATAAATTCAGCGTCGATAGACTCCTCTGCCTGATCTTCACGTTTCGGCTTATATGCACGTTTAACAGGGTCTTTGCGAGGCTTCAGTTTAAACTTCTTCTCGTCGATCATAACGACTACGTAGCGAAGAACGTTTTCATTGAATTTGTAGCGTTTTTCAAGCTCTGCAACGTACTCTGTAGCAGCTTTGAACTGGATCAGATTATAGATCCCCTCTGAAAATTTCTCAATCTTGTACGCAAGGGTAAGTTTCCCCCACGGTTCGTGGTTGATAATTTCGCCGCCGTTGTCTGTAATGCTTTTTTTGTAAAACTCGATCTGCTCTGTCTGAGCGTCTGCGCCTAACTCTGGATTAAGCACAAAGATAGTTTCATATGTTCTCAAGATTTCTCCTCCTTATGGTTATTTAGCCACGCCCATTGAGATAGCATAGCAAGGGGATTTGACTTATAGCAAATGCGATTAAAATAGTCAAGAACTACTCTGCATCTGATATAAATTTCTATATATTTCGCAGCTCTCTAATAGCTCTGCATGCCTGCCAACTGCCTGAATTTCGCCGTGATCAAGCACCACGATCATATCGGCATTTATGACGGTCGTCAGGCGGTGCGCGATTATAAATGATGTTCTACCGAGCATTAGATTATCCAACGCCCTCTGAACCTCCCTCTCGGACTCCGTATCGAGCGAGCTTGTAGCCTCATCGAGGATCAGTATCGGCGGATTCTTCAACAACGCCCTTGCGATAGTCAATCTCTGCTTCTGTCCACCAGAGAGGCGTACCCCTCGTTCACCGATCACAGTCTCATACCCTTCGGAGAGATTTGTAATAAAATCGTGCGCAAACGCCGCTCTAGCCGCCTCTTCCACCTGCTCCTGTGTATACGGTTCGCTAGAGTACGCTATATTATTAAAAACTGAATCGTTAAATAGGAACGGCTCCTGCGACACATATCCGATATTCTCTCGCAGAGAGTGTACCTGATACTCACGCAGATCCACGCCGCCGATCAGTAGCTCCCCCTCCGTTACATCGTAAAAACGTGGCACCAGATTGGCGATCGTACTCTTTCCTGCACCAGAATGCCCCACAAATGCGACCTTTACCCCAGCAGGGACAGATAAATTAATATTTTTTAGCACAAACGGCTCGTCGGTATGATATCGAAAGTTGATATTGCGAAACTCCACCGCCTTACCCTTTGCATTGCACTCCGCTGTGCCGTCGTTATCGAGGATCTCGTTATCTTGATCTAGCACCTCAAAGACTCGCTCCGCCGAGGCTAACGCCTGCTGAATAGTGCTATTCGAGTTTCCAAGCCGCTTAACAGGCTCATATACCATAGTTACAGCTGCTAGGAAGGCAAAAAATGCGCCAGGGGTAGTCTCTCCACCGATAACCTGCGAGCCGCCGTAGGCGATAATCGCTGCAATACCTAGCGAAGCAACGATCTCCATCATAGGGGATGTCACCTCCGCCGCAATAGCCGCCTTGAGGGCAAACTTCACGACGTTGCCGTTCACCTCCTCAAACCGCTTCGCCTCCTTCGGCTCCTGCACAAACGCCTTCACCACCCTGATCCCTGTAAAGGTCTCCTGCAACACAGAGGTGAGGTCGCCCATATGCTCCTGCCCCTTCTTGCTATATTTACGGATCTTCTTGCTCAAAAGCACGAATGGGTGGATAAAGATCGGGTATACTAAGATCGCAAATACTGCCATCTTTGCGTTCATATAAAATATAACACATATAAGCCCTACAACCGTTAACAGGTCTCTCACAACCGCTACAATCGTAGGGATAGAGGATTGCATCATATTCACATCGTTGGTAATACGGCTCATCAGCACGCCGGTAGAGTTATCGCTAAAGAAGCGAATCGGCAGATAGATAAGCTTTGTATAGAGATCATTTCTGATCCGCTGTACCACCCTCTGCCCCATATATCGCATAGTGTAGTTTAGAGCGAAACGAAGCAAACTCTTGGCGGTGTATAGCCCAATTATTGCAAAGGGTAGTATCTTTAATAGATCAGAGTTCTTCTCGATAAAGATACCATCTAGCGTAGGTTTCACGATATATGCAAGCGCACCATCGGTAGCCGCCGCCACAGCCGACATAAGGAGCGTTAGCAGAAGCAGAAATTTATACGGATCAAAATATTTCCAAAGTTTCTTTAACATTTAATAATTTACACCCTCTGGCAGTATCACCCCTTCGGTAACGAGCCGTGCCTCACCCTCTAGATAGGTATCGTTGCCCTCTTTATATACCGTAAGATCTATTCCGCCAGATGTTTTTATATTCACAGGAGAGCTAGCAAACCCCTTCTCTATAGCGATCAGTGTGCTTGCAACAGATCCTGTACCGCAGGCAAGCGTTTCCGACTCCACCCCTCGCTCATAGGTGCGCACACGTAGCGAATGTGTACCGAGCACCTTAACGAAGTTTATATTAGCGTTGCGCTCATGCCGAAGCCTCTTGCCAACATTATTCATATCAACGTTTTCGATCTCATCCTCAAAGATCACCACATGTGGCACACCTGTATCCACAAAGCCACCAGCATGCTCGATCTCCATATCTTTATACTGTGTCAGCTGCACCTTTACATTCGGTGCCTCCTTGATCTCCGCCCTGATAATGCCAGCCCCTGTCAGGAAGCTCATCGTTACGCCGGCGTATCCCTTTAGATAGGCGAATCTGGCGGCACATCTAGCCCCATTGCCACACATAGTTGCATCATCACCACCATCGGAGTTAAAGAATCGCCACTGAAAGTCGGCAGTATCGCACGGTTCAAGCATAATAAGCCCATCGGCACCGATCGATAGCCCTCTAGCGCACACCTTCGCCACAATCTTCTGTATGTCGGTAGCAGAGTGGTGCAGATCCATATTATCAATTATAATAAAGTCGTTGCCACTGCCAGTAAATTTTGAATAGTTTATAATATTAATCCACTCCCACCGCCGCTAGGAGCTATCTTGATACTGCTCTTCGCTTCGATATATTTATTTTTAAGCTCCTCTGGAGTATTTTTATACTCGTACAAGAAGTGTCTAGCCTCAATCTTTGCATGGATCTCCTCTTCGTATGGGAAGCCGAATGGGAGCATAGCAAGCTGTACACTGCCCGAAGCAGTTGGCATAGCCTGAATTATCACTACATCCTCTAATGTATTGGTGGTGGCGTTGAAATGCCCCATAACGGTCTCGCTACTTACAAGCTTTATTAATCGAATATCGTATTGCATCTCTTTACCTCTCTAATAACTTATGCTATATATACATAAAAGTTTTTAATTTTTCTACTACTATTCGTAACCAACTGATAGATTGTCAGATTTTATTTGACTCTTGACAAGGGGTAGACATTTCATTATAAATATATCCCTTTGAGGAACTATGACTATGAAGATATTTTATAAAGAGATAGACGAAGATGTAACCCCTGTAGATACTGCATTTAGCTTTGAGGATGGCGGCGAAACCGTTGACGTCAAAGGTTTTAATGGCGATCTAATGAAGGCTGGTGAAGATTCGTACTATCTACGTGGCGATATATCTGTTACACTTCACTGTAAGTGCGATAGGTGTATGAAGCCTACCGATATAGATCTACAGCAGAAGATCGAGGTATCGGTTCAGCCAGAGATTGACTCATCGGATTTTGCAGATGAGTATGAGATGACAGACGATGATGGCGAGATATACCTCACCGATCCAGAGTTTATCGATCTAGATGATATTCTGCGTCAAGAGGTTATCTTGCAGCTACCGTTGAAAAGGCTCTGCTCCAACGACTGTGCTGGAGTGGAGCATAAAGAGGAGAAAGAGACACCAACAAGGTCGCCACTAGCGGCTTTAGAGGCGTTAAAGAATAAGTAAGTGCGTAGATACGAGCGTTAGCTCGCCGCGGAGCCAAACGGAGCAAAGTTTCTTTGCGCAGTGCGGCAAAGGCGTAGGAGCGTACCGCAGTGTGGCTTTGCCACACGAGGATAAAGCTCCGCATATATGTATTCATAAAGATACAGAATTAAGATAAAGGAGATTGTAATGGGAAACCCAAAGATGAAGGTAACAAAATCAAAGCAGGGGCACAGACGTAGCCACCACCATGCAGAAACATTGGCAGCTGGCAAATGCTCTAACTGTGGCGAACTAAAACAGGCGCACACAGTATGCCCAGCTTGCGGATACTACGATAAGCGTCTAGTTGTTAAGAAGGAAGAGCTTTAATCTTTATGAAAATAGCTATTGACGCAATGGGGGGCGATCACGCACCAGAACAGATCGTTTTAGGTGCAATCGCTGCCGCACGTGCTTACGATACGCAGATAGTCCTCGTTGGTCAAGAGGAGGTTGTTCGTGCAGAGCTTGCAAAGCACCTGCCAAACGGCGATCCTAGGATAACCGTTCAACATGCTGAACAGGTTGTGTTAATGACGGACATGCCCTCGCAGATCGTCAGGGGCAAGCGTCATTCCTCACTCCATGAGGGATTGAAGCTTGTAAAAGATGGCAGCTGCGACGCATTCTATAGTGCAGGAAACACTGGCGCAGTTATGGCGACAGCGAACCTTATCCTGCGCACTATGGATGGTATCGACCGCCCAGCTATCGCAACGATACTCCCCTCATTGACAGGACACTCTGTGATGATCGACTCTGGTGCAAATGTGG
>JAITWF010000164.1 GCA_031285415.1 Deferribacteraceae bacterium | reverse complement strand
AATATCTCGTCGCCCATAAATGAATACGCCATCTGACTCTATTTTATCAACCTTTCCGATCGCCAGAAGGTGTTCCAGGTGCGAGATAGCCTCATTCGTGGCGAACCACTTCTGCGCATTTGGAAACTCATCCCACGAAATCCCTCGGAGCGACCAGTGCATCTCTGCGGCTGTATCGGCGGCATTTTTCGCCCTACTGGATAGAATATTCATAATCTCCTCAAGCCGTTCCTCGTGGTGCGCAATAAGCTCATCCACCCTTTGAGAGAGCGACTCTGGTGCCGCTCTGTGTGAGGATAAGATATATTTTACATCGTAATCTCTTATCTTCTGTAAACTTTTTAGGTATACACCTAGAATATCGCCGTAGCTACCGCCCCAGAAGGAGATATTCGGCGTAATTCTTGATAATACATGGTCTCCCATGATCATGATCTTCTCATTCCGCTCGTATAGCGAGATATGCCCAGGGGTATGCCCAGGGGTATCGATCACCTCGAAGTGAAACCTCCCTACCTTCACAATATCGTTTTCGTTGAGATATGTGAATTTAACAGGCTCTTTGAAGAGTAGCGTAATTCCTGGGTTGTCGGTGAGGCGTATATTATACTTTGAAAGCCCGAATTTATGATTTAGCCCCTCAAAGTAGTTCTTCTCACGATCATCGACCATTAATCGATGGATAATCTCGCCATCGACGGTGCCGATATAGATCCGATTCATCGTGTGGGCTAGCTCGCCGCAAAGTCCGCAGTGATCTGAGTGCATATGAGTGATCAGCAGATCGGCGTTTTTAGGTGATATATTTAGCTCATTAAATCCGCCGATGAACGCCTCCATACACTCGGGGAGGTTAAAGCCTGTATCGACCGCTAAAGTCTCCCCCTCGGAGTGGATGATATAGCTGTTTAACGCCTTTAGAGGGGTGTTTGGCAGCGGAATCTCATTTAGGTAGATCTCGTCGGTTATCTTAATCATAGTTACCTCATTGCCGTCATTGCGGCCTACGAGCCGCAATCCAGAATAAATATATTAGGATTCCAATATCTAATGCTGGACTGCGGATCAAGTCCGCAGTGACGAGTATTTTATTTACCTCTTCTTCTTTTGCTGTTTCTTCGGCGCAGGCTCTACCGCCTCTTGTGGCAGGTGTCCCTCTCGGAACGCCTCTATATATGTGCCTTTCCCCCCTTTGCTTACCAGTTTGCCATCTCTTCTTGTAGGTGCAAAGACGATCCCTTTAGGCGGTGTAAGGGGGAACGTTGTATTATCGCCGAAATACTCTCGTTGAAATGCTGCGATCACAGGTGCGGCGGTATTTCCGCCAGAGCGTCTCTCCTCCATTGCGGTGAAGTTGTCGTAGCCGAACCATGCAACGATCACGTAAGGATAGCAGATTGCTACCGTCCACAGATCTTTACTATTATTCGATGTGCCAGTTTTGGCTGCTGTGCCTTGCAGAAGATTTGCATTTCGAGCGGAGCCGATCCGTGCCACATCTTGCATTATATATAATGTTTGGTACGCTGTCACCCCATCCATAGCCCTCTTGGTGGGTTCTGGATCTTTCTGTATTGAGCGGTTATCGTGCGTTACCTCTCGAATGAGCGATAGCGGCTTTGTTACCCCTTTATTGGCTAGCGTAGCATAGATCTCTGCCACATTTAGAGGGGTAGTAGGGAATACTCCCAATGCTGTAGCTAGATATGGATACATATACCCTTGGAAGCCCATATTCTTAGCCATCTGCTGTACCCTTTGCAGGCCGACCTTCTGTGCAAGCGATACTGTTGCATTATTAAGGGAGTAGATAAGCCCATAGCGCATTGGCACCTGCCCCATAAAGAAATTGTTGTAGTTATTAGGCTTATACACGGTATCGCCGTCGATAAATACGTGTGGTTTATCGATTAGCTGATCGGAGGGGAGGTAGTTCCGCTGTAGAGCTGCGGCGTAGACGATCGGTTTAAATGTAGACCCCATCTGGCGTTTGGAGGAGAAGGCTCTATTGCGAGTGCTTTCCGCCACCTTGCTGCCGATCGCCACCTCTATCCCGCCACTCTCGACATTTGCCATCACGAAAGCCGCTTGAATATCGGGATCTTCATCGTATACCGATTGTAAAGCCTTTTTAGCGGCGACTGTTGCCTCATGGTTGTAGTGAGTTTTTATAGTGGTAGTGGTGTTAGTATAGTTAATGTTTATATTTTTGGCGTAACTTCGCACGCTCTCTAGGGTTTTATTGATGATAGATGGTTCAAACGATGGATAGTCTTGTGGCGCAAAGGCGAGGGTGGCGTTGGTTTCATCTTTATACTCCTCGAGGGAGATAATATTTTTTCTGTAGAGTTCGTATATAAACTGCCTTGCAAACTTATCCGACACTCGCACGATCTCGGCTTGGTCGTTCGTATTTGGTTTTGAGGTGACTAACGCTATCAGGTAGGCGGTCTCTAATGGGGTGAGTTCAGAGAATTTTTTCTGAAAGTACGCCTCCGCTCCGCCTACAATACCGTGAATCTCTGGGCTATAGTGGACGGAATCGAGGAATAGGGCGTAAAGCTCTCGTTGAGTATACGCTCCTCGCAATCGCTGTAGCGTATACCACTGCAAGATATTCTTCTTTATCCCCGATACTCGGCTGACCTTTATGAGGTTTTGAGTGTAGTAGTCTGCTACGAAGCTCTCTAGCGTGTTAGGGTTGATATGCTCAAGTTTTAGAAAGATCCGCTCCCACCACTGTAGTGGCGGTGAATCGGCACGCACAAGCTCGATTATGTTGCCAGCAAGCGTCAGATTGTCGGTTGGGGTGATACGACCGCCGTAGAAGTAGTTCTTGCGAAAGATAAGATTGTCGTGTTTATCGTACATATCAAGCTTAATGCTATCGGCATATACGCCTAATCCGTTCACCTCTGGCACATTCAGGCGCACCATCCCTGCCTCTGTCCACAATATTATCATCACCGCAAGGGCAAGTGCGCCAAGAGACCATATTGCGATAAAAAAGACGATGATGTTGCGCAGAATTTTCATTTTAAATAATCTGCCAACTTTTCTAAAGCGTGTCGTCTATGGCTAATCGCATTCTTCTCAGCAGGCATTAGCTGTGCCATGCTGATATCGTAGCCTTTCGGTATAAATAGCGGATCGTAGCCGAAGCCGTTTGAGCCTGTGGGCGAATTTGCGATATCTCCATGGCACTCGCCACGAAAGGTTGCGATTACTTCGCCCTTTTTCGCTAACGCTATCACGCACACAAACTTTGCGGTACGATCTGTTATATTCTGCATATTATGCAGTAGTAGGGCGTTGTTGGCACTGTCGCCGCCGCCAGAGTATCGGGAGGAGTGTACACCAGGCATAGCGTCTAGTGCGTCTACCGATAGCCCAGAATCGTCTGCTATCACATATTCATCTGTAAGCTTACTAAGTGCTATCGCCTTTATCAAGGCGTTCTCCTCGAAGGTATCGCCAGATTCAACGATCTCAAGGGTGTTATACTGTGGGTGAATCAAGATCTCCGCCGTAAGTATCCCCTTTATCTCCTCAATCTTATGTGCATTTGCTGTCGCTACGTATATCGTCATTGTTTTTTCCTTATAAAAAAATATTATTCCGTAGCAAAGTCACACCTTTGCGGAGGAATATTCCAATCTTGGGGGGCATACGGGGGGAGCCTGCTCCCCCTGTATGATCATTCATTCACCGGTATTGATTTAATTAGTATCTTTATTATCCACGGATATATAATAGCTGTCACTATTGCGGTCAAGATAATTATCGATGTCTGAGTACGATTTATAAGCCCAAGGCTTGCCCCCAGCGTTGCACCAGCCACAAGTAGCGTCAGTGCAGAGGATTGAGAGAATGGTATATATATAAGCTGCCTGCGAGGTAGGTTTAACAGTAACATCGGCGTTGCCGCCACAAATCGCACGATAAGGATGGCGATAGAGGTTAATATTGCGCCCTTTAGCACCTCTGGATTCAGGAAGTCGCTGAATTTAAAGCGAGTCCCGACCTCGATGAAGAATAGGGGGATCAGAAAGCCGTATCCAAAGCTCGATAGCCGCTCTAGCACCTTCTCTCTATCAGGGAAGATCCTTGCAAAGATCATTCCACCCAAGAATGCCCCTAAGATCGGCTCGATATGCACAAATGAGGCGATCGTTACAAATACAAACATATTGCAGAGATTCGCTCGTATCCCAATTTCCGATGGGTTTCCCACCGTCATGATAAACTCTTTCATCTCGGGATACCACCACATCAGGAGGTTCATAAATTTAAGCACAAGGATCACTATCATCAGAAAGATAAATACGCCTGCAATATAGCGCAACTTCAGATCAGAGGTGCCAGGGAGCGATACAACGCTGACGATAGTTATCCCTGCAAGTGTCAGCACCTCGCCAACGGCACCGATCAAGATTAAGATCTGCCCAAGTTTAGTCTTTACAATATCAACATCTTTCATTACCGAGAAGAGAAGCCCGATTGCGGTAGTCATTATAATGAGTGTAAAAAACTTTGGCATATTAAATATAGTAGCGGCTACGCATGCCCCTGATACTAATAGCACCGCATATAGCCCAAACGCCCACAGTTCACGCTTTTTTAGCGATAGCATGCGGTCGATATCGAGCTCTAGCCCAGCGATATACATTAATAGTAAGAATCCGATAGCGGAGAGGATCCTTATCGGCGCATTGTCAGCGATCTCTACACCACCTAATAGTAGTGTGCCGATTAGCATGCCGCAAAATAGCTCCCCCACAGCGGTAGGTAGCATTAGCCGTCTACTTATAAAGGGCATAATATATGCCCCTAGGCATACGAGAGTTAAGTGTAGGAAAGCTGAACTCTCCATAGTTATGCAGGCACCGATGGGATAATAAGGATCGACGAAAAGAGTCGCTCCGTCAGTAGGAATGGAATATGCGGCTCGAAGGGTGATATATGCTGCTTCGGATTATTACCGATCACCATCAGCGCATTTGGGAAGCCCTGCATATATTGAAGGGTCTGGCGCACAGGATTCCCCTCTAGTACAGTATATGTCAGATTGATACGCTCGAGAGCCTCGTAATCTCGCACAATTCGCTGTCTATCGGCAAGCTCCGCCTCCATCTTTGCATTGCGTAGCGATTTTGGGGCGGCAACGTATAGTACCTGTAGCGGAACGCCAGATAACGCCGATATCTCCAGCGACGTCTGCAATAGATAGGCAGGGGAGGTGGAGTTTAGCGATACTATTATATGAGAGTACGGAAACTTCCCCTTGGCAAAGAGTACAGGCGTGGTCTGGCGGATAAAGTATTTTAATCTATTATTTAATATGGTGAACTTGCGAGGTGCGTCGACGACAATCACCCCAGCGCCTACAG
>JAITWF010000133.1 GCA_031285415.1 Deferribacteraceae bacterium | reverse complement strand
TACGGTCGACCTCTTGACAAATGCAGGTGTTTTAGTTGCGCTTCTGCTTGTAAAGCTTCTGAATATTCCATTGATAGATCCGCTTATAGCTGCTGCTATGGCTATATATATAATGTACACGGCGATAATGCTTCATGTAGATGCCCTCAAGATAATGCTCGACGCTCGTATCCCTGATGAACAGATGGCTATGCTCGAAGAGGTGTTGAATAGATATTCGCCGTATATACAAGATTATCACCATCTACGCACTCGCACAGATGGCAACAAGCTCTTTGCCGATGTACATCTGCGACTTTGCAGAGATTTAACATTGCATGAGGCGCACTCGCTAGGCGATATGATAGAGAAGGAGATACGAAACGCCTGTGAGGGGCGGACGACCGATATAATTATACACTTCGAGCCGTGCAAAAATCCTGAAAACTGCCGCTGTCAAGATTGCAAAGGGGACGCTGCAAGATTAATATTGCAGGAGCGTGGACGACTTGCTAAATCAACGATAAAAGACGAAGAACCGCATGCTTAGCTTTCGCAACCTCTCCAAAAGCTTTGGTAGCCGTGTACTATTTGATAGCGTCACCTTCACATTAGGCTCTGGCGACCGCATAGGGCTTGTCGGCAGGAACGGTCATGGTAAATCAACACTTCTTAATATAATAGCAGGTAACGACGCCCAAGATGAGGGCGAGATAATCTCCCCACGCAACTACAAGGTGGGCTACCTCACGCAGAAGATTCAGTTTAACTGCGCTACAGTGCGAGATGAGGCGATCTCCGCCCTTGCAGATGACAAGAAAGACTCTCCATACCTAGCGGAGAAGATCTTGTTTGGCTTAGGGTTTACAGCAGAACAACTCCCCCTTGCGCCAAAGCAGCTCTCTGGCGGCTTTCAGGTGCGGCTAAACCTTGCACGCCTACTTATCAGTGAGCCAAACCTCCTACTATTAGATGAACCTACAAACTACCTCGATATTATATCGGTGCGCTGGCTCCGTGCATTCCTCCTGCAATGGAAGGGGGAGCTAATCTTCGTTACGCACGATCGCTCCTTTATGGATAGTATCGCTACGCATATCGTGGGGATCCATCGCCAGAAGATTCGCAAGATTGAGGGTGATACGGCGAAATATTACGATAAGATCGCCCAAGATGAGGAGATCTACGAGAAAACTCGCCTGAACGATGAGGCAAAACGCCGAGAGATGGAGCTTTATATCTCTCGATTTCGGGCGAAGGCTCGCCTTGCAGGGATGGTGCAATCTCGTATAAAGACGCTATCGAAGATGGAGAAGAAGGATCAACTGGCAGAGATTCGAGATCTCGAATTTGCCTTTCGATACAAAGATATAACCGCCGATACGATCATTCAGGCGGACAGGTTAACGTTTGGCTACAAAGATAACCTATTTGAAGATCTGACGTTTAGCCTCAATAAGGGCGATAAACTGTGTATAATTGGGCGCAACGGTGCTGGTAAATCTACACTACTAAAGATGATCGCTGGCAAGCTTGCACCCACGAAGGGTTTTGTGCGTGGGCATAACGAGGCTGAGTGTGGATATTTTGAGCAGACGAATATTCAGTCGCTCCCCTCTGAATCGACGGTGGAGGAGGAGATTGCAAGATCTGCCGACTATAAACTTGATCGCACCGCCGTACGCACTATCTGTGCTTCAATGCTATTCTCTGGCGACGACGCACTAAAGAAGATAAAGATCCTCTCTGGCGGCGAGAAGTGCAGAGTGATGTTGGGTCGAATCCTTGCTACACCTGCTAGCTGCCTGCTACTAGATGAACCGACGAACCATTTAGATATGGACGCCTCTGATTCACTTATGGAGGCTCTTGCGGAGTTTGAGGGGGCTGTTGCCCTTGTTACTCACAACGAATCGTTCCTGAATAACCTTGCCAACCGCCTGATCGTCTTTCAGGGAGAGAGGCCGTTCCTCTTTGAGGGTACCTATAGGGAGTTTCTCGAGAAGATCGGCTGGGAGGATGAGGACAATAAGAGGGAGCGAACTCCTGCTAAATCGAATAAAAAAGAGCAACGCAAGGCTCGAGCAGATCTATTGGCGGAGAAGAATCGAGCGTTGAAGCCGCTTGCCACCGAGATAGAACAGCTTGAAAATGACATAATAATGTGCGAAGATAGTATAAATACACTCCACGCCGATATAGAGGTGGCGACAGGCGAGGCGGATGGCAAGCTCTTGAATAGCCTCGGAATTGAACTTGCAAAGGTGCAAGATCGCCTAGATGAGCTATACAATAAGTTAAACGATACGACGGTATTATACGATAAAAAATCGGCAGAGTTTGAGGAGATAATCAATGAGAGTAGCCAAATCTAATCTAAAAGAGATCCCTCTGCTTCCCAATATGTCGAATAGGCATGGACTAATCAGCGGAGCCACTGGCACCGGCAAGACTGTTACCTTACAAAAGATAGTGGAGTCGTTCTCCAATATCGGCGTACCCACCTTTGTGGCAGATGTTAAGGGTGATCTATCTGGAATCGCTATGGCAGCCGTTCCCTCTGATAAACTAAACGAAAGACTTGCAAAGATAGGCGTTACAGATTGGACGCCGTGCCAAAACCCTGTGCAGCTTTGGGATATCTTCGGCGATAGCGGCCACCCGATACGCACAACGATCTCCGATATGGGGCCTCTCCTACTTTCACGCCTACTAGATCTTAATGAGGTACAGTCTGGACTTCTCCAGATGATCTTCAAAATTGCCGATGATAATGAACTACTACTACTCGATATGAAAGACTTGCGCTCGATGGTGCAGTTTGTAGCAGATAACGCCAGTGAGTTTAAGACGAGCTACGGCTCTATCAGCTCTGCCTCCGCAGGTGCGATTCAGAGGGGGCTTCTGGCTCTCGAGCAGGAGGGGGCGGATAAGTTCTTCGGCGAACCGATGCTCGATATATTCGACCTAATCAAAACTGATTCTGCTGGCAGGGGGATCGTTAATATCCTTGCAGCGAATAAGCTATACAGCATGCCCAAACTTTACGCTATGAGCCTTCTCTGGCTACTATCGGAGCTATACGAAAATCTTCCAGAGGTGGGCGACCTCGATAAACCGAAGATGGTATTCTTCTTTGACGAGGCGCACCTTCTATTTAATGATACTCCAGCGGTGCTTATGGATAAGATCGAGATGGTGGTTCGCCTAATCCGCTCGAAGGGGGTGGGGGTATTCTTCGTGACGCAGAACCCATCCGACGTACCTGATAGTGTGCTGGGGCAGCTAGGCAACAGAGTGCAGCACGCTCTTCGTGCGTTTACACCAAAGGATCTAAAGAGTGTAAAGGCGGCGGCGCAGAGCATGAGGGCGAACCCTGAACTTGATACCGAAAAGGCTATTCAGGAGCTAGGCACAGGGGAGGCACTCGTATCATTTTTAGATGAAAAGGGAAGCCCAGCCGTTGTGGAGCTATGCTCTGTTATCGCACCAGGCTCAAGGCTAGGTGCCGTTACTGACGCTGAACGAAAGGATCTTATCAAAAAATCTACTATATATGGGAAGTACGAGAAGAGCGTGGATCGCAAATCTGCCTACGAATCGATCGAAAAACTTCGCAAAGAGATCGAGAAGAAGAAGGAGAAAGAGAAGCCAGCTGCGAAAAAGCAGAGTAGCCGCAAAGAGGCTGATAGTGGGCTTATCGATGGGATATCGAAGTTAATGCGCAACCCTCTTGCAAAGGAGATCGGCGGCAAACTCGTGCGAGGAATATTAGGGAGCCTTACAAAGAGATAGGGAATATTATCTATAATGGAACCCCTCTCCCTTGATCCCTCCCCCAAAGGGGGAGGGGGAGAAAGTTGCAGCACAAAGGTTATTCCCCTCCCACTTGGGGGGAGGGTGCCCGAAGGGCGGGAGAGGGGATATATTACGAAATCGCCTATTGAATATTTAATTCTATAATGCTACTTTATATGTTCCTAAGAATTAAGGAGCATTATAGATGGACTACAAGAGTACGCTCAATTTACCAAAAACCGACTTCCCCATGAAGGCAGGGCTTGCCGAGCAAGAGCCTAAACGTGTGGAGAGGTGGAACGCAAGCGGATTATATAAGAAGATCCTCGATCGTCGTGAGGGTGCTGAAAAGTACGTATTGCACGATGGCCCTCCATATGCCAACGGCAATATCCATATGGGTACTGCACTCAATAAGATTCTAAAAGATTTTATCATAAAAGTTAAATCTGGTCAGGGCTTCTTTAGCCCATATATCCCAGGCTGGGATTGCCATGGGCTTCCGATCGAACATAAGGTCGATAAAGAACTTGGTGCAAAGAAAGCCTCAATGAGCAAAAATGACGTTCGCAAACTTTGCCGCAAATACGCTATGAAGTGGCTCGATGTGCAGCGCACTAGCTTCAAAAGATTAGGCGTGATAGGCGATTGGGATAACCCATATATCACGATGGATTATGCATATGAGGCGATTACACTAAAAGAGTTCTATCGTGTACTGAAAGCTGGTAGCGTATATAAGGGTAAAAAACCTGTATACTGGTGTCCAGATTGCGTTACAGCTCTGGCAGAGGCAGAGGTGGAGTACGCTGATCATCAATCGTACTCGATATTCGTTAAATTTCCATTAACTCCAACCGCTTTAGATATAATAGGCTTGCAAGCCCCTACAGATGTTGTTATCTGGACGACTACGCCGTGGACACTCCCTGCCAATATGGGGATCAGCGCACACCCAGAGGCGGAGTACGTTGTTATGAGGGTGGATGAGGATAGCCATAATCTAAAGGCTGGCGATCAGCTCCTTGTGGGGAAACCGCTCACAGAGGAGGTCGACGGCGTTAAATCTCTGCGTGAGAAGCTCGGCATATCAAGCTGGCACGAGGTTGCAACCGTTGCAGGGAAAGATCTCGATAAACTTACCGCAAAACACCCATTCTACGATAGAGAGTCGCTTATAATATTAGGCGATCACGTGCTTATGACCGACGGTACAGGGCTTGTCCACACCGCCCCTGCGCACGGTATGGAGGACTATATCGCTGGAAATCGCTACGGACTAGAGGTATTTAACCCTGTAGATGATTTTGGCGTATTTAGGCAGGATCTCCCGATCTTCGGCGGCAAGAATATCAAGGCGGCTAATCCGGAGATCGTAAAGTATATAGATGAAAATGGCGCACTTATAGCCTCATCTAAATTTAATCACTCGTATCCACACTGCTGGCGGTGCAAAAATCCTGTTATCTACCGTGCTACGCCGCAGTGGTTTATCTCGATGGAGACGAACGACCTGCGCAAGAAGGCGTTATATGCTATTGAAAATGATGTTAAATGGATCCCATCGTGGGGGGAGAATCGCATCCACTCGATGATCGAAAACCGCCCCGATTGGTGTATCTCTCGTCAACGAAGCTGGGGGGTGCCGATAGCGGTGTTCACCTGTAGACAGTGCGAAGGGATTATTATGGACGATACGATCGAGGCGAAGGTGTTAGACTCATTCAAAGAGATGGGTGCCGACGCTTGGTTCGAGCACGATATAGAGTATTACCTTGGCAAAGACGCCAAATGCCCACACTGCGGAAGTAATGATATTAAGAAAGAGACCGATATCTTAGACGTTTGGTTCGACTCTGGCACTAGCCACGCCGCCGTCTGCGAAGCCCGCCCCGAGATCGGCGGCAGAGCCGATATGTACCTCGAGGGTACAGACCAACATAGAGGCTGGTTTCATAGCTCACTGCTGGAATCTGTTGCCACTAGAGGCGTTGCGCCATTCAAAGAGGTGCTTACGCACGGCTTCGTAGTGGATGGCAATATGCGCAAGATGTCGAAATCGCTTGGTAACACTATCTCTCCTGAGGATATGATAAAGAGCTACGGCGCAGAGATAGTCAGGCTGTGGGTCTCCTGCGAGGATTACACCGAAGATGTGCGTGTATCTGATGATATCATGAAGCGTCAGGTGGAAACATATCGTAAAATAAGGAATACCTCTAGATATCTCCTTGGTAGTATCAACGATTTCAACCCTGATAGCGATAGTGTACCGTTTGAAAAGATGATGGAGCTTGATAGATATATTCTGCTTCGCTGGCAAGATACCCTCGAGAGGATCTATGAGGGTTTTAATAGCTATCAGTTTCATATGTTCTACCATGCATTTATAAACTTCTGCATAAACGACCTATCGGCACTATATATGGATGTGATAAAGGATCGTGTATACTCATATGCGCCAGCCTCATTTGAGCGTAGATCGGCGCAGAGTGCGATGTTTATACTCGCTAAAGAGATGGCGATCGTTATGGCACCAGTACTCTCATTCACCGCAGATGAGGTGTGGGATTATCTGCCAACGTGGAACGGCAAACCTGAGTTCGTTTTTGAAGATCTTTTTCCAGTGCTGAATAGGTTTAAAGATGATTCAGTCAGAGGAAAGTTTGATATCATATTAAAGCTTCGCAAGGCTAGCAATAAGGCGTTGGAGTTATCTCGTACAGAGAAGGTTATAGGGCATCCGTTGGACGCTAAGCTTGTTGTCGGCACCAAAGAGGCGATACCGCAGGTGGATGAAGGATTAGCAAGGCTTCTGATTGTGTCAGAGGTAGAGGTGAAAGGTTTTGACGATGTGGCTGGCGTGGTAAATGAGGATAGCACTATCTCTGTGCTTGTATCAGCCTCTGAATCGCCGAAGTGCGCTCGCTGCTGGTCGCACTCTGCAACGGTTAATGCTTCGGAACTTTGCGATAGATGTGCGGCAGTTATAAAAGATGTTTAAATCACGTAAAATTGCATTGCCGCTATTTTGTATCCTGTTGGTGGGGCTAGATCAGCTCTCTAAGATCCTTGTGCAGATGCATATGAGGCTTGGTGAGTCGATTGAGGTAATCGCAGATCTCTTTAACCTAACCTACGTGCTAAACCCTGGTGCGGCGTTTGGGATCTTTAGAGATCAGCCAGAGATGGTACGCAAGATCTTCTTCACCGCCGTTACGATTATAGCGTTCGTTGCGATACTATTTGTGCTATATAAAGAGTACCGATTCAAAGTGCGCTCTTACGCCTACGTTGCCGTTTTGGCTGGCGCAGTGGGCAATATGATCGATAGGGTGCGAGTGGGCAAGGTGGTGGATTTCCTCGATTTTTATATCAGAGATTACCACTGGTATACATTTAACCTTGCCGACTGCTGGATTACCGTTGGTGTATTTGTGCTTATTATAGATATGTTCGTGAATAGGAAGGAAGATAACCGATGAATAAGTATGCTCTTTTGTCTGTTTCAGATAAGTATGGTATTGTAGATTTTGCTAAAGGGTTGGTTGAGTGTGGATACAAGATCCTCTCCACCGGCGGCACCGCTAAAGAGTTGAAAGCGGCTGGCGTTTTGGTGCAGGAGGTTGGCGAATTTACAGGCTCTCCAGAGATCCTAGATGGCAGAGTCAAGACGCTTCACCCAAAGGTGCATGGCGGTATCCTTAATATTCGTGATAATGTGCAACATCAGGAGACTATAAAGGCGCACGGTATCGAGAATATCGATATAGTTGCCGTTAACCTATACCCATTTGAAGCCACTGTAGCTAGATCTGGCGTGACTTTCGAGGAGATCATAGAGAATATCGACATCGGCGGCCCCTCTATGGTGCGCAGTGCGGCGAAAAACCATGCATTCGTCACTATAGTTGTGCATAGTAGTGATTATAACGGTGTGCTTGATGAGATTAGGGCGCACGGCAATACCACGAAAGAGACACGGCTTGCCCTTGCCGCAAAGGCGTTCTCGCACACTGCGCTATACGATAGCGTTATATCGGGATACCTAAACCGCAAGATTGGCAACCTATTCCCTCAGGAGTATACCATCGGCGGTAGAATGCTTCAAGCTATGCGCTACGGCGAAAATCCGCACCAGAATGCTTCATTCTATAGCGTGCCACTATCTATCGAATCGGGCATTACGAACGCTAAACAGCTGCATGGCAAAGAGCTTTCATTCAATAACGTCGTAGACGCTCACGCCGCTGTAGAGCTTGCGAAAGAGTTCAAAAAACCAGCCGCTGTTATCGTGAAACATATGAATCCGTGCGGCACCGCCGTTGCGGAAACTGTTAATAAAGCGTACGAGCTAGCCCTTGCCTGCGACCCTGTGAGCGCATTCGGCGGAATTGTCGCCGTTAATAGAGAGATCGATGAGGCGTTAGCGCAGGAGTTAGGGAAGCTATTCCTTGAAGTTATTATCGCTCCATCGTACTCGAATGAGGCTCTAGAGACGCTTACACAGAAGAAGAATGTTCGCCTCCTCTCTATGCCGATAAACGATATCCGTGGCGAAGAGCTAGATTTTAAAAAGGTAACTGGCGGATTCCTACTACAAGATAGAGATACACATGCATTCGATAGCTTTGATAGCTTAACATGCCCAACTAAACGCAAACCGACTGCGGAGGAGCTTCGTAGCCTTGAATTTGCGTGGGTGGTAGCGAAACATGTGAAGTCGAACGCTATAATATATGTAACTGGCACGCACACTATCGGTGTGGGGGCTGGGCAGATGAGCCGAGTCGACTCCAGCCGAGTGGCGGCAGAGAAGGCGAAATCGCCGCTTGCAGGCTGTGTAATGGCGTCAGATGCATTCTTCCCATTCCGTGATAGTGTGGATGAGGCGGCGTCTAGAGGGATTACCGCTATCGTACAGCCAGGGGGCAGTATCAGAGATGAAGAGGTGATCGCCGCCGCCGATGAGGCAAATATTGCGATGATCTATACTGGAGTGCGTCATTTTAGACATTAAAATGTTCTTCCCCTCCCCTTGGGGGGAGGGATCAAGGGAGAGGGGTTTGCATGTTTAATTTTATCCCCTCTTCCGACACTGCGTGCCACCCTCCCCCAAAGGGGGAGGGGAAAGGGGATTTTTAGGAGAGTGTATCATTAAAAACAATCCGATCTACAAACAGGTCTACTTTAGATCGATACGCAGGGCGATGTTAGAGAATGAAACGCTGATGACGGCGTTCATGGATAGCGTCGCAGTGAACTACTCTATCGAGGAGATCGAGCGGCTTGGACGGCTTATGATAGCCATCTTTGACAACGATCTCTTTGATCTCCTCATGGGACATAAGGCTCCAGAGGCGATCGCCGTTATCTATGGCGACGAGTTCTTAAATATATTGCAGGATATCGGCGGCTATTCCGTAAAAAAATAATCACAACGATAGCCCCTTTCCATCTTTATTTTCCTTGCAGCCTCATCTTAAACATTATTTTAATCTATTGACATTCAAGAATATTTGTGTAAACTCATTTTATAACTCAAAATTCAGATTAAAACTTTGTTTTCTAGGAGGAACGATGTTAGACGGGAAAAAAATCGGCTTACTTTTGGGGCCTGCGATTTTTATTTTAATGCTTGTGTTGCCAGCTCCAGAGGGGTTGACTCCTGCGGCTTGGAAAGTTGCAGCGATGACAGTTCTTATGGCGATCTGGTGGATCACTGAGGCTCTACCGCTTGCCGCTACGGCTTTGATTCCGATGGTACTTTATCCTGTCTTTGGGATTATGAGCTCTGGTGCTACGACGGCATCGTACGGCGACCAGGTTATATATCTATTTATGGGTGGATTCTTCCTCGCTGTTGCTATGGAGAGATGGAATCTTCACCGTCGTGTGGCTCTATATACAATCAGACTTGTGGGTACTACCCCATCACATATGATCTTGGGCTTTATGGTCGCTACTGGTCTTCTCTCGATGTGGATCAGCAACACCGCCTGCGCCGTTATGATGGTGCCGATCGGTATCGCCGTGGTATCACAGATCACTGGGATCACAAGGCAAGAGGTGCTAGACGAGCAGATCAAGGTGAACGAGAGCAACTTCGCTAAATCGTTAATGCTTGGTATCGCATACGCCGCCTCTCTTGGTGGTGTGGCAACTATTATCGGAACGCCTCCAAACACCATCATGGTTGGTATGCTCGAGCGTATGTACGGCATGCAGATCAGCTTCGCCGCATGGATGGCGATCGGTGTACCGATATCTGTTGTTATGATAGCTATTGTATGGTTCCTCCTCACAAAGGTACTGTTCCGCACAGGCGATCTAAAGCTTATGGGCGGTAAAGAGCTGATAGAGAAGGAGATTGATAAGCTCGGGCCGATGTCTCGTCCAGAGAAGACCGTTCTTATAATCGGTTGCACAATGGCGATCTGCTGGATAGTGCGTGGATTTTTAAATGTCCCTGCTCTCAAAATGGTATCAGATACAACTATCGCTATAGCTGGCTCGCTAGCTCTATTTATAGCACCTGCAAACTTCAAAGAGAATCACCCGATCTTGGATTGGAAGACAGCTGTCAAGATCCCTTGGGATATCGTTCTCCTCTTCGGTGGTGGTATCACTATCGCTAGCGGATTTGAAAAGACTGGGCTTGCGGCGTGGATCTCTAGCCAGCTCACCGCTCTAGATGGCGTAAATATGCTTATCTTCGTGCTAGTCGTTACAGCTCTTGTGGTATTCCTCACAGAGGTTACCTCAAACACTGCTACAGCGACGCTTTTGGTGCCTATTATGGGTAGTGCCGCTATCGCAATGGGGATACACCCATATGCAACGATCGTGCCTGCCTGCGTAGCGGCTTCATTTGCCTTTATGCTCCCTGTTGCAACGCCGCCAAATGCCGTTATCTTCGGTAGCGGATATGTGCGGATAAAGGATATGGCGTATGCAGGATTCCTATTGAACCTTGTGGGGATACTTGCTATTACTGCCACTGTGGTATGGCTCGTGCCGATGTTCTGGGGTATAGACCTTGCAACGACACCGCCAGAGATAGCAGAGAAGGCTGCGGCAGCAGCTGCGGCGTTGAAATAACGTTTCTGTGGTTATTGTAGGGGTGGGGTTAGCCCACCCTTTAATTATAATGCAACAATGGGCGAGCTGACCTCGCCCCTGCGTATTTGGCATAATCAACTATATAATCTTGTCTACGCCCTCATATTCAGGATAGTACCAAGCATATTTGAATTTGTTTGAATTACAGCACTGTTCGCTTGAAAGGCTCTCTGCTCGATAATAGAGTTGATCGTGTTGTTAGCTGAAAATAGATCTGATAGCCCGATCTTTCTATCTATAACGCTCTGCGTTGATATCCCTATAGCTGAACCTACACCGTCGTACAGATCGATCTTGCCGATCGGATCGTCGTATTCATAGATTACGCCATCTTCACTAACCGAGATCCCCTCTGGAGTGCCATTAAAGAGGACGCCGCCAGTGGGGTCTACGATATCGCCGTTATAATCTTTATGGAATTCGCCCTTGTGGCTGTAGGAGTAGCCCAGCGGATCGGCTGGTGCCATGCGGCTTCGAGGCTCACCACGAGGTGCCATCTCGAATACAGGGCTACGACGATTCGCACCCTCATTGCGAGATATTGTGGGAGCATTCAGATTGTTTCTGTTTATGGCGGCAAGCCCCTGCCCATTATTCAGAGCCGCAGCTGCCGCCGTAAGTCCTGCCAACATGGATATATAATACTACAGATATACAAATCTGTCAATTTGAACGGAGACGGACATGCGCCGTCGTAGTGAATCCCTAAAGGAAGGGGAAGGTGGAAAGGGGAAACCTTGGTTGCCCCTTCCAGTTGGTTCTATGCCACCTGCCCGCCATACTCCTTCGCATAGAGCGAATCGACCTTCTGGATATGGTTTATCAGCCACGAGCTTAAAAAGGTGAACATGCTGATCGTCGATGTCATCGAACCAGCGTCGTACTTCTTCTGAAACTCTGCGATCTTATCGACAAACACCTTATGCTGCTCCTGCTGTGTTGCAATCCCATTATAGCCACGACCCTTTAAGAAATCCTCTTCGTGCTTGAAGTGTGTTTGGGTATAGCTGATCAGGTCTTTGAGGGTTTTAGAGATAACGTCCGTCCCCTTCCCCTGTGATGTAGACTCATAAAGTACATTTATGATGTCCAGAAGCTTTTTGTGTTCGCCGTCAAACTTCTCAATTTTTACGCTTAGTGAATCTGTCCATTGTACTAATGACATAATAGCCTCCTACATTACTAGGCTTAATCTATCAGACAATTCACTATGTGTCAACGAATTGATTATGCTTCATTTTTCTCTTGCAATTTTTAGTAAGAGGTGTATTATTAGCACTCGTTAGTTTAGAGTGCTAAAAAATAATTATAGATTAATGGAGGAGAATGTATATGGCAAAGATTCAGCCTTTACAGGATCGTGTGTTGGTTCGCCGCTTTGAGAGCGAAGAGAAGACAGCGTCTGGTATTATAATCCCAGACACCGCAAAAGAGAAGCCTCAAGAGGGTGAAGTTGTTGCTGTTGGTACAGGAAAGGTTCTTGAGAATGGCAACGTGGTGAAACCGGCTGTGAAAGCTGGCGACAAGATTCTGTTCAGCAAATATGCAGGCACAGAGGTGCGTATCGATGGGCAGGAGCTGCTCATTATGCGTGAAGACGATATACTCGGTATTATAGCAAAATAAGGGGAGAAGGACTAACATGGCAAAGAATATTACATTTTCAGAGGACGCACGCCAGTCGATCATTCGTGGCGTTGATAAATTAGCAAATACCGTGAAGGTAACGATGGGGCCTAAAGGGCGTAACGTCGTTATAGAGAAGAAGTTTGGCTCTCCGCTTGTTACAAAGGATGGCGTGTCTGTTGCAAAAGAGATCGAGCTGAAAGATCCGATCGAGAATATCGGCGCACAGATGGTCAAAGAGGTTGCCTCTAAAACTAGCGA
>JAITWF010000095.1 GCA_031285415.1 Deferribacteraceae bacterium | reverse complement strand
TCGCTGGCATATTCGCCCCTGTTAATACATAGAACGGAGCCTGTTTTACCCCTAAATCTTGTGCTTTAGGCAGTTTAAGATTCGCTACCATCCCCCTCTGCGCCGCCCCTGCTAAGATAAGCGACTCCTCTAGCTTTGAGTTCAGCATAATATCTTTCAAGATCCCCTGTAGGTCGGACATCGATTTTGTTGTTGCCTGGTTCTCAAATGCTGCAACGTCGAGCGCACTCTTGTCGTTCGTTGTATTCAGTACGTACGTCTCTATCCCCGACGCTTGCCCATTTTTAGTGGCGTTTATATGCACAGAGATAAAGAGATCCGCCTTATACTTGTTTGCTATCGCCGTACGCTCCTCTAGTGGGATAAATTTGTCGGTCTCTCGTGTGAGGTATATCTTGAGGTCTTTATCGGCTTTCAATAGGTCTCGCAGGTGTTTAGCGATCTCTAGCACGATAGTCTTTTCATATACGCCGTTCGCCACTGTGCCAGGGTCTTTGCCGCCGTGACCAGGGTCGATCACGATCGTGCGCACCTTTAGCCCAAAGACGCCAGCAAGCGTTTGGCTACTGTCGCCAGATGTTGATGGTTTATTTGCTGTAGCAGGTTTTGTTGAGGCAACTTGGTCGTTTCGAACGTCGATCACTATACGAGAGGGGTTCCCCATCTGGAATACTGTGAAATCTTTTATCGCCTCTGAATCGAGTACGATCCTTGTTACTCCAGGTTTATTGTACGCCCAGCGCACAGAGCTGACGAGTCCATCCTTTATAGAGATATTTGTCGGTACGCCACTCTGCACCGTAGAGCTTTGTATATCGATAAATAGGCGTGGCGGCAGCTTTTGCTCCTTATTCGCCTTTAGCCAATGCTTCTCGAACTTAGCATTTTGCGATAGGTCTACCACTATTCGTGTGTATTCGTCGTTGGAGAAGTATCGGATCTCCTTTACAACTGTTGTGCCATCTGCTGGAGCTGGCTCTTCGGCTGGTGGGGTAAATTCGCTCACGCTATCATCTGGTAGATCAACTGGCGGTACGACTACAGGGGCGTTTATCACCGCAGGTGGGATAGTGAATGTGGTATCGACAGGATCATCGGATCTCTTTGCCAATCGGTTTACCTCTTGCAATCTATTATTTGCCGCCTCCTCCTGCGCTGTGCCAGGGAATCGATTTTTGAGGCGGTTCAGGGTGAACTGTGCGGAGGCTAGATCGTTCTTCTGTATGTATATATCGGCTGTTTCAAGGTATGCGTCGGCGGCGGCGTCTGTGGTGTAGTTCGTCGATACTATCCGCAGATATTTCACTGCCATATCGCTATCGGTGCGATTTTTAAAGATCTCAAAGCTCTGTTTATAGGTTTTTCCAGCGTATAGTAGTGCGTAGTCTGCGTTCTTTGAATTTGGCGAGGCGGCGTATACTCGAAAGAAGCGATCGCCAAGCGATACGTACGATAGGCGAGTGGATTTGCCCGATAGTTTGGAGTACTCGTTGAATAGAGACTCATAGCTATCCGCCGCCATAGCGTAGGCGGGGAGTAGTAGCACTAATAAAGAGAGAATCATTCCAGCAGTGCGTTTCATCATTTTTTCCTATTTTTTCTATTCGTACTATCTTTTAATATAGATCGCAAAAACTGTCCTGTATACGACTTTTTGCACGTTGCAACCTCTTCAGGGGTGCCCATGACGAGTATTTCGCCCCCTCGTTCGCCCCCTTCAGGTCCTAGATCTACTATATAATCCGCCCTTTTGATCACGTCAAGGTTATGTTCGATGATCACGATCGTATTGCCTGTGGATACGAGCCGATCGAAGATCGCCACAAGCTTTCGTACATCGTCAAAGTGCAATCCTGTGGTCGGTTCATCGAATAGGTATAGCGTTTTACCTGTAGCCTTGCGCATAAGCTCTTTTGCTAGCTTAATTCGCTGCGCCTCGCCGCCAGAGAAGGTTGTCGCTGCCTGACCGAGCGTGATATACCCAAGCCCTACATCTTGCAGGAGCTGTATCTTATTTTTTAGTTTAGGGATATTTTCAAAGTATACGCACGCCTCCTCAACGGTGAGGTTTAGCACATCTGCAATATTTTTCCCCTTATATCGGATATCGAGCGTGTCACGATTATACCGCTCTCCGCCGCACGAGTCGCACTTGACATACATATCGGGGAGGAAGTGCATCTCGATCTTTATAAACCCCTCCCCTTGGCACGTTTCACAGCGACCACCCTTTATATTAAAGCTAAATCGCCCATTTGTATATCCCCTCATCTTTGCATCGGGGGTAGAGGCGAATAGCTCTCTGATCTCTGTAAAGATCCCTGTGTATGTGGCAGGGTTCGAGCGAGGTGTGCGCCCGATCGGAGTTTGGTCGATATCGATCACCTTGTCGATATGCTCTGCTCCGCTGATCTCTCTGTGCGCACCTGCGACCATATTCGAGCCGTGCAACCGTTTCATTAGTGCAGGGTATAGAATATCGAGGATCAGGGTGGATTTGCCAGAGCCTGACACCCCTGTGACGCACGTCATCATCCCAAGTGGGATCGTCAGATCGACGTTCTTTAGGTTATGGGCGGTTGCCCCCTTGATCGTTATCTCTTTGCCGTTCGGCTTCCTACGCTCCTTTGGGGTCTCGATCTCTAGCTTGCCGGATAGATACGCCCCTGTGAGCGACTGTTTATCTAATAGAAGCTCCTGAGGAGTGCCAGCGAAGATCACCTCGCCGCCATGCACACCTGCCTGCAAGCCCATATCTATTACGTAGTCGGCTGTGAGGATCGTGTCGGTGTCGTGCTCGACCACGATCACGGTATTGCCGATATCTCGCAGATTTTTAAGGGTGTCGATCAGCATATTATTATCTCGCTGATGAAGACCTATCGATGGTTCGTCTAATACATATAAAACGCCTGTAAGCCCTGAGCCGATCTGCGTGGCAAGGCGAATTCGCTGCGCCTCCCCCCCTGATAGTGTGGCAGAGCGTCTGTCGAGGGTGATATAGTCGATCCCGACTGATAGCATGAACTGCAATCTTCGAGTGACCTCCTTGATAATCTTCCCTGCGACCTCCTCTTTGAATCCAGAGAATGTTAGCTCGCTGAAGAACTTGTGAGCGCCACGAATATTCAGGCAGGAGACGTCGTGGATATTTTTGCCCCCAACTCGCACCTGTAGGCTCTCCTTTTTGAGGCGTGCGCCATCGCACTCTGGACAGATTCGGGAGTGCATATAGCTTCTCGCCTCCTCGACATCCGACTGTGCGCTGGAGGTGCGCTTCATATATAGATAGCCCATAACGCCTGTGAACTGCTTCTTGTACGGCACCTTCTTGTCGCCGTTCATCGTGTATAGCTCCAGTGGCTCCTCTACGCCGTTTATAATTACATCTCTCTGTGCGTTGGTGAGGGTATCCCATGGGGCGTTGAGGTCGATCTTATATTTAACGGCGACTGCGTTGAGTGTGTTATAGAAGTGAAAGTTGTCGAACTGGCTCCACGGCTTGATCGCCCCCTCTCGTATACTTTTAGAGCCATCGGGGATTATCGCCGTTTCGTCGAAGACCATCAGCTCGCCAAGCCCCTCACATCGAGGGCATGCGCCGAACGGATTGTTGAATGAAAATATTCTCGGCTCGATCTCTGCAAAGCTTATATTGCAGTCGGTACAGGCAAATCGCTCGCTATAGAGGAGTTTGCCATCATCTGTTTTTATCTCCACAAGCCCATCGGAGCGGCGCAGAGCGATCTCTATCGAATCGGTGATACGGCGAGTCGCCTCCTGCGAGATCTTTAATCGGTCAACTACGATAGAGATAGAGTGTTTCAGATTCTTGTCGAGGTTGATCTCATCCTCAAGGCGGACAGCCTCTTCATTTATATATGCACGTACGAAACCCTCTTTGAGTAGCTCCTTTATAAGCTTCTTATACTCCCCCTTTTTGCCACGTATGATAGGGGAGAGGATCTCGATACGAGTACCCTCTGGCATAGCTAGGACGGAGTCTACGATCTTCTGCACGGTGAATGCGGCGATCTGCTTGCCGCACGATGGACAGAATACATCACCAACTCGTGCGTACAGTAGACGCATATAGTCGTAGATCTCGGTTATCGTGCCGACTGTAGAGCGAGGGTTGCGGCTTATAGATTTCTGCTCGATACTGATAGCAGGCGATAGATATTCGATCGTATCGACATCTGGCTTCTCCATCAGTTCGAGAAACTGGCGAGCATATGCCGAGAGAGACTCTACATAGCGGCGTTGCCCCTCTGCATAGATCGTATCGAATGCCAGCGTGGATTTCCCCGAGCCTGACACCCCAGTGATTACTACCAGCTTCTGCTTCGGTATATCGACATCTATATTTTTTAAGTTATGCTGGCGTGCGCCACGCACTATGATATTACTAATCAAGCCCTAATTCCTCTGCTTCCTTCTTATCTTTTAACGAGATCCACGCCACTTCGCCGTACTTTTCATCTAGGTAGAATACGGCGTTCTCCATCTTCTCTCTGATGGTAGAGGCGGCGTTGAAGAACATCACCGTGACCCCCTCATAGATCCGCCCCCTCACCTTCACCTTCGGTCGTTTTGCACGAGATTCCGCCTCTAGCAGCGCCTCTCTCTCCTGCATACTTGCGATAGTGGTTTCAAAGTTGCGCTTGATCTCAAGGATATTTTTAACCGATTCGCTATCTCGCACCTCTGGTATCCCCATATTCGCCCTTGATAGTGCAAGGTTTATCTTCTCGTGCGTATCCACCATGCGTGCCCTCTCCTTGCGGAGACGATCCATGACGTTATCGAGATAGTACTTTGTGCCTACCTCTATGGTAAATTTAGAGTTCCCCTCTGTGCCAAACTGCTTCGCCTGAATCTCGGAGTACGCCTTCACAAATCCGCCAGCGATTATACCGTCGCCGTGCAGAGCCTCGATCCTATTGCCAGCCTGTAGTTCGCTATTATATGCATACTTTTTGATCGTCATATTGCGTTTAGCAAAGATCTTCGCATTCTCGCAGTAGCCGATAAAGGCGTCGACGCCAGCTTTGAAGAGGTTCGTCTTTGATCCCTTTACCCCTGTCTTTAGGTATAGACTCTGGTGGGCGACTATCTCGCAGTCGCCGCATACTCCATCGACGATCACATCTTTCGACGCCTCCAGTCTGAAACCTGATAGTACATCGCCCTTTACATGTATCGTACCGTTAAATCTGATATTGCCCACCGCATAGTCTACATCGCCATGCACAAAGTATACTTGGTGAACGGCTAGAACGTTATCGTTAAACTGTACATATCCATCGTGAGTGGCTGTATAGGCTGTACCAACGGCGTTCTCCATAACCCCTTCGCCGCAGATAATCTCGATATCTTTGCCAGCCTTTGGGATTATCTCCGAGTTCTTGACCGATAGCCCCTTCACGCCAGATGTTGCAGGGCGTTTAGTGAGCAGTAGATCGCCCTTCTTGGCTAAGATCAGGTTATCTATATTCTTATGATCGATCTTGCCGTCGGTATCCACTTTTGCTTTCTTTTCGGCGGCGGCAAACTGGACGACCACACGAGCGTCACGCCCGACGATAGGGCGATGTCCTGTTGCAAATCGGAGATGTTCGACAATAAATCCGTCTAGATTTAGTTGAGCGGCTGTCTCTATGGCGGTGTACGATACGTTCACCTTGATACCATCCTCTGTAACGGTATCGTAGATATCCTCGTACGTCAGCCCTGCACCGCCGCCGATCGGCGGATAGATCGATAGATAAGCGGAGGTGGCGTCATCTTCGATAGATACGAGCACCTTCGATTTATACTTTTTATTGTCATCGTTTATGCGCACAACGGTATTGCCGTCTTCGTCGTATGAGGAGGTGAAGTCGCTAACCCCTAATGAATAGACTTTCGACATGATGGCATCTACTATAAGCCCATCTTTCGGCAACGCCTTAATTACACTCATTCCGATATTATCTCATATGCCATATTTCTGACCTTAGGTATAAAGCCAGCGGCGGTAATCTGCCTTTTTATATCATCTGTTTTCATGCGGAAGGTGGCGCCAGCTGCCTTGACGACGTTCTCCTCCATCATGACGCTACCAAAATCGTTTGCGCCGAAGAATAGCCCGATCTGCCCGACCTTCTCCCCCTGCGTCACCCACGATACCTGAATGTTTGGAATATTATCGAGGATCACTCTGCTTGCGGCAAGCACACGTAGGTACTCCATAGCGGTTGCCGCTACGCCACCAAGCTCGGTGTTGCCTGGCTGGAACGGCCATGGGATAAAAGCTGTGAATCCGCCAGTTTTATCCTGTAGATCTCGCACCCTCATCATATGCTCGACGAGGTATTTAGGGTTCTCATCTCGGCGAAACATCATAGTGGCGGTGGTTTTCATCCCTTGCAGATGAGCCTCCTCCATCACCTTCATCCACTCGGTAGAGTTTATCTTGCGAGGGCTGATAGCTGTGCGCACCTCGTCGGCAAGCACCTCGGCACCGCCGCCAGGGATAGAGTCAAGCCCAGCGTTCATCAGTATCTCGATAGTTTCAGCGATACTTTTGCCAGATTGGCGAGCGATATGTGTGATCTCTGGTGGTGAGAAGCCGTGTATCCATATTTTGTAGTTAGATTTCACAAACTTGAGCATGTCGACGTACCATTCGAGGCTTAGATCGGGGTGTAACCCTCCCTGAATAAGGATCTGGCTGCCGCCAGCGTCGATCGTCTCTTGAATCTTCTCCCCTAATGTATCGTAGTTCATCAGAAACGCTTCGGAGGACTCTTTTTCACGATAATATGCACAGAATTTGCATTTGCACGTGCAGATATTGGTATAGTTGATGTTTCGATCGATTACGAAGGTGACTATATTATCAGGATGTTTCTGGCAGCGCACCTCGTTGGCACGTGCGGCAACATCCATTACGTCGGCTGTTGAAAGGAGGGCGACGGCCTCGTCAAAGTTGACTCTTGTTTGTATGGCTCTAACCTCGTGTTTAATTCATGGTCGGACTTCACAATATAAACGTTTTCAAATATTTTTGCAATAAGGTATTGGAAGGGGCAACTACGTTTCCCCTTTCCACCTTCCCCTTCCTTTAGAGATTTGCTACGGCGAAGTAAATTCGCCTTCGCTCAACTAATAACTTTATTCCTTTCTAAATTCGATTGACATAGCCCACTACGATTGATATAAGGCGCAGATAATAATCGGGGCATGGCGCAGCTTGGTAGCGTACACCCTTGGGGTGGGTGGGGTCGCCAGTTCAAATCTGGTTGCCCCGATTCTTTTATCTTGACATTATTTTATCTTTGATATAAATTTCAAATCCCTCGTGTGTGTAATGATCGCCGAAGTGGTGGAATTGGTAGACACGCCATCTTGAGGGGGTGGTGCAGATTCTGTGTGGGGGTTCAAATCCCCCCTTCGGCATGCTAAATGAATTTAAGGGCTTCCGTAGAGATACGTGAAGCCCTTTTATTTTGTGTGTTTTTGGCAATTATTCGTCCGATGGCTTCCTATGAAATTTCATTAAAACCGATACCGATTGTCGGTAGAAATGACAGCAGAATGAACTAAGTCATATCCTATACCGTCATGTATCAAGGAGAGCCGCTATGAGTTTGACAGACACCGCTATTAGGAACGCCAAAGCACAAGAAAAGGACTACAAACTTTTTGACGAAAAAGGTATGTATCTGCTCGTCTTAAAATCGGGCAATAAATATTTTCGTCTCGATTACCGCTTCGCTGGCAAGAGAAAAACACTTGCACTCGGTGTATACCCTGAAATATCGCTAAAAGAGGCTCGCGAGAAACGAGATGAAGCTAAAAAGCTGATTAGTGAAGGAAAAGACCCTAGCGAAATCAAAAAAGCTAAGAAGTACAATATTTACAGCGATACCAATAATAGCCTTGAAACGATAGCACAGGAATGGTTTGATACCAACAAATTGAAATGGATTGAAAGTCATGCCAAAAGCAAGTGGCGCAGACTAGAAAAGCATATTTTACCGTATTTGGGCAGTAGACCTATCAAGAATATCACAACACAGGAGCTCCTTTCCGTTGTCAGAATGATGGAAAGCAGGGGCAATATGGAGATGGCACACCGCACGAAAAATATAGTTGGCGAGATATTCGCCTTTGCAATCGCCACCGACAGAGCGGATCGCAACATAGCTCTCGACCTCAAAGGGGCTTTAACTCCAGTGATAAGCAAAAATATGGCAACAATAACGAATCCTGCCGAAGTAGGAGCGTTGCTGAGAGCTATTGATAGTTATGTTGGTGACTTTGTGACGAAATGTGCTTTAAAGCTAACGCCTTACGTCATGCTCAGACCTGGAGAGCTTAGAAACGCCGAATGGAGCGAGATCGATTTTGAGAAGAAGTTGTGGAAAATTCATGCAAAGAAGATGAAGATGCGGAGAGACCATATTGTGCCGCTATCTCCGCAAGTGATAGCGATTTTTGAAGAGATACGCCCTGTTACTGGTCAGTGGCGATATATTTTCCCATCTGTGCGCACCAAAGACAGACCGATGAGTAACGTAACAGTCTTGGCCGCACTTCGCCGCATGGGATATACGAAAGATGAGATGACGGCGCACGGCTTTCGAGCAATGGCGTCTACCCTACTCCATGAAAATGGCTTTGATACTGCGCATATAGAGGTTCAGCTTGCCCATGCTGAGAGAAACAAGGTTAAAGCGGCATATAATCACGCAGAATACTTGCCACAGCGCACAGAGATGATGACTTGGTGGGCAAATTTTCTCGACAAATTAAGAGATGGTATATGAAAATCCCCCTCACGGAGCGCACCAAAGCAAGCTAGCGTGAGGGGGAGGTTTTTACCTTCTGCTCTCAGACACTCGTTTTTCAAGCCATTCAACGATCTCATGCTCCAGCCAGCCGACAGAACGCTCGCTTAGCTTAACAGGCATGGGGAATGTGCCATCTTTCGCCTTTGCATAGATTGAGGAACGGCTGAGGGCTGTGATAGCTATAACTTCGGGTAATTTTAAGATTCTCATAACGATTTGCCCCTCTTGAAGTGTTTTAATGGTAATTTGCCTGCTTTTATCGTTTGTAACTGATCACGAGTGAGTACAGTAATGTAAATCCGCTCATGTAAAAGAGCCTCTACCTTTCGGATAGCAGACTTGTCAATGCGCCTACTGCTGATAATCTTTGAAAACTCTCCTGCTTTACGGAATATACAACGCAGATATAGATTTTTCATGTAACTCATACGCTTTTCAAGCAGTTGTTCTGGAATCTTTAGGCTATACAAGTTCCCCTCCAAGTGATCGACCTCTGCTTTCGCCATGTAGATAGGCATTTTATCTGCCATCACTAGGCACTTGGGTATCTTTGACAATGCACAGCGCACGGGAATATCTTCAAAAACAGCGTTTATATCCCTTTCGTCAACGCTCACGATACTGCATTCAAGCACTCTCCCCACATACGGTTTCAGTTTAAAATAATTGCACATAATTCGCCCCTCCTCATTGGAGAATTGCTTTGAGGTTTAGGAAATATCCACCCTCTACTATGTATAAGGATCGGTGAAGGGACTTTTCGGGGAGATTTTGAAAATAACTTGAACTATTTTTGATAAAATATTATCTTAGTGTCATATCTAGCATTTACCGCTTTCCGTTCAGGATCAAATGCAGAGCCAAGCTCTGTCATACCAGCCTCTAATGGCTTTTCTAAACATTCTTAGAATCAAATGTTGGCTTCCTCGATTAGGTCATGGTTTGCCCATTCACAGCGTTTCGATACGTCTGCTACTCACGTATCGGAACGCCCCAATCGCATATTAGGTATGCGATTTTTTGTCGTATCGACAAAAAACATTGATCTTTCATGCAAAACATCATTTTCGGCGGTCGAAAATGATGTTGTAATCCGCTACTGCCGCCTGTTTGGTTACTTGTAACCTAACAGGCGGGCAAATGCGATTATTTAAGTTCAATGCCGAGTAGCACCTCAAGACCGTATTTTATAGGCAAGGTTACAGAATTATCCTCAAATTCTCTGGGTTCAACAACGTAACGATAAACGGAAATCGCTAAAAATCCGAACAGTGAGGGTGTGCCATGAGGGGAAATGTATCATATCAAGTAAATAGGCTTTTTGAGCAGGTGAAATGCTTTGGAGAATCGAAAAAAGAGGCGAAGTTAGCGGCGGCAAAGGAGCTAAAAGTGCATAATCTTCAATACAATCCTCAAAATGTAGCTGAGAGGACGGGGGTGTATGCGCATAAAACCGCTGATGAATATAGAACTATCTGGCGTGAGTGTTTTCAGTATGCTAAAGATAATTTTAGCATAAAAGACATCGAAAAGATGAGCGTAGAGGCGGTTAAGGCATATTTGACGGATAAAATCGACAGGACTGGGGGCAATAAAGGCACGATAGCGGCAACTAGCTCGGCACTTGTTAAAATGGCTGTAGCTTTGGACAAACTGCATAATTCAAGTAGTCATGTGAAAGATTTTCGTCAGGCGATCTCAACGGCGACAGCTGGAAAAACTCTTGAACGAACGGATCGAAATCGGGCGTATCAAGACCCACAGGCGTTACAGGCGCATTTAATGGTGGAGGCTCATAGGGTTGCGGCTGAATTGACGGCAGAGATCGGCATGAGAGCAACAGAATTATCGCTAATCACGCCCAATCAGCTGAACGAGCATAATCATCTTGTATTCAAATCTAAAGGTGGACAGGACAATATCCGCACAATATCGCTAGAGTTAGCTGATAAATTACGTGAATATTTCGCAAAAGACGGCGAATTTAAGGTAAATCAGAACGAATATCGCCTAGATCTCAAACAGGCGGCCTTTGCGACTGGGCAGGAGTATAATGGCATTCATGGCTTGAGGTATAACTTCGCACAGGAAAACTATTATGACTTCCGCAGTCAAGGCTTGACACATACCGAAGCGTGCCAAGAGGTATCTGAACTGATGGGACATCATAGACCTGATATTACGGAGCATTATTTGAGGCGGTAATTACATTGAATTAACAATATTATTCTTCCATAATATACAGATTATTTATCAATTGCTCTCGGTATTTTTCAATAAATTGAGCAATTTGTTTTTTTAGTCTATTTTTATTAAAATTTTCTTCATGTAGGCTATCTTTATGGGCATGACAAAGGATGCAGAGGCATTCTAGATTTTCCTCTGAATTATTGGTTTTATCCCCATTTATGTGATGCGTATGTAGATACCTACGATCTATTGGGTTTACTTTTATGCCACAAGATTCGCAGGTATGCTCCCTAAGTTGCCGATATGCTCGGCTAATATTTGGCCAATCTTTAGTGTATCCGTAAATATCAACCCATACATCTTTATTTATTGTAGTCTTATCCAATGAATCAAAAAAATCTTCTGTTGTGTTAATTCCGTCGAATAATTGCCTTTTGCAATTTTTACAAAAATCTAGTTTTCGGTTTTCGTATAGTTTATTATCAGCCATATCGATAACATCGTTTACAGCCGAATTTGACCAAACATACTTATCCTTAAATAAACCTCTTTGAATAAAACCTTGTATTGTATCACACTTTGTTAGGTGAAATTTAGGAAATGTGTTGTAACGGGAAACAGGGTATTCTTGCATAAACATATATCCATTATACAAGTTTCCTTGATATTCTAAATGAATTCCATTCTTTTCAAAAGATATCTCTCCAGCTTGGAATGCTTTCGCAAAATCAATACCCTCAATAAGTTTGAAGCCACCGCCAATCTGGAGGATAGGGAAACCCCAAGCATTCATTCTTTCATTTAATTTTTGAAATTGATATAAAGTCAGCATTATTACTCCAATTGCTCAATGACTTTTTCCACAAGGCTTTCGCTGGTTGTAACTATTCTAAATTCCACTCGGCGAGAATATGCGTTATTAACAGGCATTTTGCTTACTGCTGTTAGTTGCTTATTGTCGTCAAGGGTTTTACCATATGAAAGTCCATTTGCTGTAAGCCAAAATAGTAATTGTTGCTTATTTATATCAGATAATTTTTTATAATAAGGCATATTCCTAAAATATTTCAGCACTTCAGCTGATCTTTGTTGAGATAATATTACATTCCCAATATACGGATCAGGGGTGTTTTTTACGGGAGCCATATCAGTATGCCCTTCAATCCGAATCTCTGCTATCCGTTCCCTATATTTATCTTGAAGTATTATATCAAAATACTTAGGCAAAAATTCATCTAATATTGCCATAAATTTAGGTTCAATTTGGTTGCTACCAAAGCGAAAAAGAACATCTGGATTCGTAAATTTTATTGATAAATTCTTATCAAGTTCAACCTTCCAATCTTGAAAATCATCTTTAAATTTTTCATTCAGCTCATTATATAGGTTCTCTTTGGTGAGCTGAAATTCTGCGAACAGCTCATCTCTTGCATTTTGCTCTTTCTGAACCTCTACTATATATGATATGGCAATAAAGAGAAAAATCACCATTAAGCCAGTCATTATGTCTGAAAGAGAAACCCAATAATTATCATTACTTTTTTTGTTCATAGCTCACTACCGCTTAGGTTTATAATTCTCTATTATTCGTTGAATAAGGGTATCTAAATTGTTAAATGTATCGTTTAATTGGTCATAAAACATTGTATTTAGGTTTTCTATATCTTTAGATAGTTGACTAGAGGCATCTGCTATTATGGAAACACCATCGTTTAGTTGTTTTTTGGTGTCATTCCAGAAAACCTCATTAATATCTTTTATTTTGTCAATCTCTTCTAAGCGCACTAATAATTTAGCGGTACTATCACTAAAATTCATTTGGTTCTTAACCCAAGTATTAAGTTTATTGGTTGTTTCATCAAATGAGTCTGTAGTTTGCTGCAATGTATCGACTGTTGTGGTAATTTTGCCAGTAATGTCTTGGAATTTTTTATCATCAATCAACACTTTTTGCAGTTCAGTAATTAATGCAGAAAGATGACTATTCTCATTCGTTAATTTTGCGGTATTTTCAGTAATTTCCTTTATGGATGAGGCCGATATAGTGAAATCCTCTGATACCTGCACAAACTGCTTTGTGAGTATATTTATCATTTCCATATTTTCTTGTTGCCATCTATTCATTTGTAAAACGCTGTCATTTAATTCTTTAAAGTTCTCTTGCACAAGCCTTTCAATAATTGCAGACATCTGAACATTGAATGCTTCTGTTGCGCCTTTCATGGCCTCAACAAGAGCATCGCCGTTATTCTTGGCAAGGAGTTCTGAAAATTCATCAAATTTATTGCTAATCAATAAGTTATTTTTATTCATTGATTCTATAATTAAATCAATATTTAACTTTGTTTCTTTTGTATAATCACGTTGCTCTTCCCGAAGTTTTTGAATTTGTGTCAACAAACTGGTGTCACCATCTCCTCCAAGTGATGTACTGATTTGTTGTAATAGTTTAGATTCATCATTTACAAATTCTGCCAGTTGATTTCTTAATTTAGTTAAACTTGTTGTAATGCTTTTATCGGTCTCTCCAACAAGCGAATCGTTGAGATTTTGAAAGTTTATCTTGTTTTGTAAGATTAAATCCTTTTGCAATACAATGAGTTCTTGTAATGCAGATATTTCATCAATGGGCTTTTGTGTGGTATTCATCTCTGCGTGATTTAGTATATATAAAGATAGTTTGCCAAGCACAATTGAGCAGATTATGCCAGCAATTGATGTGCTAAATGCTGTTTTTAGGCCACTCAAGAGTGTGGGTATACTGTCTGTTATATTGTCTACATCAAATGCTCTTAACCCTAAATATATACCAACAAATGTGCCAAATATCCCTATTGTGACGAATGTTGAAGGAATGTTATCATATATGTATCTGTTTATAGGCTTTCCTTTCCTGAGACGCAACATTCCTATAATCGAAATTATTGCCCATATAAGCATTAATCCGTAAATGAGTACCGATACCAACATACTTATTCCTTCCTTTTTCCTCTCAAATTTTGCAATACTCCATTAATATCAGGAATTGGGTTAAAGCTTCTGCCTTTTTTCAAGCTCTTGACGCCTTTTACTGAGCTCTACATTAAGCTTTTTTTACATACGCATCTGTTTCCATCTCTGCAATCTTTACGATTTTTTTTATAG